>JALSJL010000432.1 GCA_026989405.1 Marinosulfonomonas sp.
TGCGAACGGGAACTGCGCCGGGCGTTTCGTCGGGTATTGGCCAACTGAGGCGGTTCTGCCATCGCGCGCCAGCCATCCGAACGCATGGTTTTCGCCCGGTTAACCTTCGGCGCCTAGTTTTGCGCACAGTCGGGCACTGACCCGGTTTCAACCATTGAAGCGGACATTTGAGCGAACCCGTCGCGCCCTGGCGCGCGCGGTCTGTTCGCGCTGTCGGTATCTGAAAGGGATTCGTATGAACAAGGCGATCACGGACGGTTTGGTCTTCATGCCGCCGGCATTTGCGAACGGTCTGGACGTGTGGTCCAGCGAAGACGGGACACCCGGCACGGCGACCTATGACACCGATCCGAATGCGTCGCTTGTCGCCGCCGATCAGGATTTTGGGGGGTGCATGGAGTTGCTGGTTGCCAATTCGCCGCAACGGCTGCGCTACATGGGGCAGACGCCGATCCTGCCGGGCTGCTACCTGCGTATTCGGGCGCGTGTGAAGGCGATCAGCGGCAACCTGCCCTCGGTGCGCGTGGCCGCCTGGGCCGGCGACGGCTCCAACGCCCATGTGAACGGGTTGACCGAAGCAGGGCCGAGCGTGTCACTGACCGCCTATGGCGAGATCGTCGAAGTCAGCGCCATCGTCGGCTCGGGGCTGCGCGGCGGGGTCGACATGGTGTGGGGCACGACACCGGTTTACGGCCATTTCGGGCTGGATTTCACCGGTCCGACGGGGGGTGTCGTGCGCATCGACGACATCGTGGTCGAGGACATCACCAGCGCCTTCTACCGCGACCTGATGGATTGGGTGGACGTGCGCGATTTCGGGGCCGTGGGCGATGGGGTGAGCGACGACAAGGCGGCGTTCGATGCCGCCGATGCTGCCGCGCAGGGGCGTTCGGTTCTGGTGCCGGCGGGCACCTATTTCCTGGGCGACCATGTGTCGATGGCCAACCCGGTGCGCTTCGAAGGCACGGTAAGCATGCCGAACGACAAGCGGCTGGTCTTGATGGGGAATTTCAGCCTGACGCCGTATGTCGAGGCGTTCGGCGACGAGGTTCTGGGGTTCAAGAAGGCCTTTCAGGCGTTGCTGAACTTTTCGGATCACGAGTCGCTCGACATGGACGGGCGGCGCATCGAACTGGACGCGCCGATCGACATGCAGCTGGCCGAGGGCACCAAGACCACCTTCGAGGTGCGCCGGGTGATCCGTAACGGCCAGTTCAACGCGCTGGCCTCGGCCAACTGGAACCCGACGGTGGCCAGCTCGCAGGCCGACTACAACCCGGTTGCGCCCAAGACGCTCAGCAATGTTGTCAATGTGGCAAACATCGATGTGGGCGCGCTGGTCACCGGTAACGGGGTCGGGCGCGAGGTTTACGTGACCGACAAGAACGTCGGCGCCGGCACGCTGACGCTGAGCCAGCCGCTTTACGGGGCGGCGGCAAGCCAGAGCTATACCTTCACCCGGTTCAAGTACATTCTGGATTTTTCGGGCTTCACCAAGCTGTCCAAGTTCACCATCAC
>JALSJL010000433.1 GCA_026989405.1 Marinosulfonomonas sp.
GCGTCGGGCCGCGCCTTCAGACAGGCCAGAATGGTGCCCACCAGCCCGAAGGTCGCCACGAATTCACCCAGCCACTGGCCGGGACCGGTGCGCAGGGTGGTCGAACTTTCGATGATCGCGATGTCGAACATGAAATGCGCGGCAAAAACGCCAACGATTCCGCCGAAGATCTGCGCGATGACGTACAGGCCCGCATCGCCCGGCGCGATGTCCCGGCGCAGGGCGAAACTCAGCGTGACCGCCGGGTTGAAATGTGCCCCCGAGATCGGGCCGAACACGGTGATCAGAACGACCAGTATCGCCCCGGTCGGGATGGTGTTGCCAAGCAAGGCGATCGCGACATTCCCGCCCGCCAGGTTCTCGGCCATGATGCCCGAGCCGACGACTGTCGCCAGCAAGGAAAATGTGCCCAGCCATTCGGCCATCAGCCTGCGTTTCATCATGGTCTCCTATTCATGCGTGTCCGGTCCGACCAGCCGGCAAAACCGTGCCGCATCGATGTTGCCTCCGGTGATGATGGTCGCGACCGTCTTGCCCGCGATGTCGATCTGCCCCGCCAGGACGGCTGCAAGACCGACCGCGGCGCCCGGTTCGACCACCATGCGAAAATGCCGGTAGACAAAGCGCATCGCATCACGCACCTCGGCGTCACTGGCCGTGAGACCGCCGGCCAGCAGCTCTCGGTTGATCGCAAACGTCAGTTCATTGGGCATGGGCGTCATGATGGCATCGCAGATCGTGCGCCGACCGGGTGGGTTGGCCACGCGCTGGCCCGTCGCCAGGGACCGGCGCGTATCGTCAAACTGCGCAGGCTCGACTGCGTAGACCCTTGTATCCGGCGACCGGGCCGCCATGACCACCGCACTTGCCGCCGTGAGTCCGCCGCCACCGCAAGGAACAAGCAGAGCATCTAGCCGCGCGTTCTTCCCCGATGCCTGCTCGAGCAACTCGGTCGCCACTGTGGCGGCTCCGGCCAGAACACGCAGGTCGCCGCTTGGTGGCACCACGATGCGCCCGGTTTGCCGGCGCAGACGCTCAACCACGTCATCGCTGGCTTCGGCATCGCGCGAAAACATGACGATCCTGGCCCCCAGCGCCCGGGTGGCCGCGCGCTTGGCCTCCGGCACGTCATCGGGCATGACAATCAGCGCGTGCGTCCCGAAGAGGCGCGCGGCAAGGGCGACCCCCTGGGCATGATTGCCGGACGAATAGGTGATCACACCACCGGCCTTCTGCGCATTCGTCAGTTGGCGGATGCAATTGTAGGCCCCGCGGATCTTGAATGCACCGGTGCGCTGCATGTTCTCGGCCTTGATCAGCAGCCGCGCACCCAGACGTTCGTTGGCTTCATGGCTTTCCAGCAGCGGTGTCTGAACGGCCACACCGCGCAGCCCGTGGGTTGCGGCCGCGACATATTCCAGCCCCAGAAGGCTGCCCGAAAACGCAGGGTTCGAGTTCATGCGGACACATCCCGGGCGATCTGAAACACCGCATCCCCGCGGGCGACCTGCGCCATTGCTCGCTTGCAAAGCACCATTCCGGTTGAAGGCGAGCGCAGCCTCGTGGCCGGGGTCCACGGCGTGTCGGGATGGTGGATCAGGGCGACCACCTCATCCCTGGTCACGTCGTCACCGATCTCTTTCAGAAGTTCCAGAACCCCCGTTTCATAGGCGTGGATCAGGCCAATGGCATTGACTTCGCGACTGCCACGCGCGGTGTCGGGCGCATGGCCCGGCAACATGTCCAGAGCGTGCAGCACGCGCCGCAACCCACGCTCACACAGATGCAGGATTTCGGGCGTGACCGCACCGCCACCGCCCAGTTCGGCCATGACCGACACAACGCCCTTTCGGTTTGCGGCCCCCATCGCTGTCGGCGCAGTCGAGCCTGGCCCGCCGCCGCTGGTGAAAACCCAAGTATAGGGCAGGTCGAATGCGTCCTGCATCGCCTTCAAGCTGGCGCGTTCCCGGTCATTGTGGCCAGAACCGCGAAGCAGTGTCGCCGGGTAAAACAACGACTGCCCGCCGGAATGCAGATCAATCGCATAGTCGGCCAACGGCATCAGGGTTTCTTCGATGTAATGGGCGATGATCCGGGTGGGGGTGCCGCGCGGATCGCCGGGAAAGCTGCGGTTCAGGTTGCCGGCATCGAGCGGCGAAACCCTGCGACCGGCTTGCGCAGCGGCAACATTCGCCGTGCTCAGGATGATGATCCGGCCGCGAATGTCGCCCGGTGTCAGTTCCCGGGCCAGCCTGCCCAATGCAATCTGGCCCTCGTATTCGTCGCCGTGGTTGCCCGCCATGAGCAGGGCGGTGGGGCCCGTGCCGTTGTTCAAGACCACGACAGGCACCCCGATCCAGCCATAGGCCGATCGGTCAACCGAATGCGGTATGCGCAGGAAACCCGTGTGTTTGCCCGGAGCATGAAAATCAACTTCGGCGACGACCGGGCTTTGGGTCATGTCGTGACCAGATCAGTTGCAAAGCGCCATCCGGCTCTTTCGGTTTTCCACCCGTTGATCGCCACGCCCCGCCCCCCATTTCGCCCTCAGCGGGCATCTGCCTGATACTTCGGTAATTGCCGAAATGTCAGTCGGGCTACCGTGTGTGATCATTGTTGTCAAGTTTCGACAATTCCGGCATGATCGAAACATGAAACAGGAAACCGCCATCGACGCCTTTGCCGCCCTTGCGCAGCCTTCGCGCATGGCCATCTTTCGCCTTTTGGTCAAGGCGGGGCCTGATGGGCTGCAAGTCAATGAAATATCGCGCATTCTTGGCATCGTGACCTCGACGCTGTCGGGCCATCTGTCCATTCTGAAACGGGCGGGCATGTTGAAAGCCAGGCGCAAACAGCGCGAGATCCACTATTCGGCGAACCTTGCGATGGTCAACGATCTCGTCGGCTTTCTTCTGGCTGATTGCTGTGCCGGCAGATCGGAAAACTGCGGCGAAATCCTTTCGCTTCTGGACGCCGGGTGACACGGGCGGTCGGCGGGTGAATTGGCAAGGCTTCGAAAGGGTCGAAAATGTGGGAAGAGCGCTATGCAAAAAGCGATGACTATCTGTTTGGCACGTCGCCGGCCCTGTTTCTCGAAGAAAATCCGGGCTGGCTGAAACCGGGGTTGCGCGCGCTTTGCGTGGCCGACGGTGAGGGGCGCAATTCGGTCCACCTTGCCGGCCGCAGCCTTGACGTGACGGGGTTCGACTTTTCACCCACGGCGGTCAGGCGGGCCCGGGAACTGGCGTCGGCGCGGGGTGTCGCGCCCGAATTTTATGTGTCGGACTGGGACGATTGGGACTGGGACGGCCCGGCCCATGATCTGGTGGTTGCCATCTTCATTCAGTTTGCCGGGCCATCGCAACGCGGCAAGCAGTTTGCAGATCTGAAGCGGGCGGTGAAACCCGGTGGCATCCTGATGCTGCATGGCTATCGCCCCGAGCAGGTGGCCCTGGGCACGGGTGGGCCGCCTTTTGTCGAGAACATGTATACCGATGACATTCTGCGGAAATACTTCGGCAACTGGCACATCGAGCGGCTTGCAAGTTATGAGCGCGATGTGCAGGAGGGCCGGGGCCATGCGGGCAAGTCGGCCCTGATTGACTTGATCGCGCGCAAACCGGGCTGATGCGGCCGCTTGTGATCAGCCGCCCGTGTGGCTCATGTGGCGCGACATCTGGCCCGCAACATTCTGGCGCGAATAATCGAAGTCGTGGCCTTTTGGCTTGTGCGCAATCGCCTGGTGGATGGCTTCGATCAGCGGCCTGTCATCATCCGGGTGGTCGCGCAGTGCGGCGCGCAGATCAGCGCGGTCTTCCTGCCCAAGACACATGAACAGTTCACCCGTGCATGTCAGCCGGACCCGGTTGCAGCTTTCGCAGAAATTGTGGGAAAGCGGGGTGATGAAGCCGACTTTCTGGCCGGTTTCTTCAAGTCGCACATAGCGGGCGGGCCCGCCCGTCCGTTCGGCCAGATCAACCAGCGTGTATCGCTGCGCCAATTGCGCGCGGACATCGGTCAGCGGCCAATACTGCCCAATTCGGTCGGTGTCGCCCATGTCCCCCATCGGCATGACCTCGATCCAGGTCATGTCCATGTCGCGACTGGCCGCCCATTCGGTCATGGAAAACAGTTCTTCCTCGTTGAACCCCCTCAGAGCCACGGCGTTGATCTTGACCCGCAACCCGGCATTCTGCGCCGCATCGACCCCCTTGAGCACCTGCGCCAGCCGCCCCCAACGGGTCACGCGCGCGAATTTTTCGTCATCCAGCGTGTCGAGCGAAATATTCACCCGCCGAACGCCGGCAGCCGCCAGGTCATCGGCAAATCGCGCAAGCTGGGATCCGTTGGTTGTCAGCGTCAATTCATCCAGGGCGCCACTGTCAATATGGCGGCTGATGCTGCCGAAAAACGACATGATCCCGCGCCGCACAAGAGGTTCGCCGCCAGTAATGCGCAGCTTGCGCACGCCCTGGCTGATGAAGGCCGTGCACATCCGGTCAAGTTCTTCCAGCGTCAGAAGTTCCTTCTTGGGCAGGAAGGTCATGTTTTCGCTCATGCAATAGACACAGCGAAAATCGCATCGGTCGGTGACCGAAACGCGCAGGTAGGTCACGGCGCGCTGAAACGGGTCAATCAGGGAAGTCTCCATGATCAAGACCTAGTGCGCCTGCGCGGCACTCGCAAGAACTTTGAGAGATTGTGGATCAGAGTTTACCGGCCTATCCTTGAGCCATGAAGCAACTTTTGAACCTGGTTTTTCTTGCGGTTTGTGCTGGCCTGCTGATGGGGTGCGAGGGCGGGGGGGTTGGCCCCGGCAACGGGCCGGAGGCTGGCTCGATCCGTCCGGTCGCGCGACCGGACACCGATGCTTCCGTGCCTCGGACCGGTGCCCGGACCGCGGAGCAGTTTGACACGACAAGCCAGGAACAGAGGGCGGCAGCCTTGTCGGAAGCCGGTCATGGGCTGGGTGAGATCGGGCGCACTGTCGCATCGCTCGGGGCCCCGGGCCGGCCCGGGTTCTGGCTGGAAACGCCGCTGGTGACGTCCGAGAGCAAGGGGCGGGTGGTCTATCCGGCAAACGGAAAAAGCCTTGCGCTCACCCTGCTTCCCCTTGATGGCCCGCCCACGGGTGGCAGCCGGATCTCGCTGCCGGCCATGCGTCTGCTTGGCGTTCCACTGACAGATCTGCCGGAACTGATAGTCTATGGCCCCTGACCAACGGCGCATGATTGCCGAAACCGGCAACTGGGATGCCATGCGCAGAGATTTTCGCTGGTCAATCCCCGAACGCCTGAATATCGCCGAACGGTGCTGTGACAGCTGGGCGGGCACGGACCCGCGCCGGGTTGCGATACTTCATGTCGGCGACGATGGCAGCCTGCGCCCGTGGGATTACGGCCGGCTGCGCCAGGCTGCCGACGGGCTTGCGGCCAGCCTTGCCGCGCGTGGGGTCCGAAAGGGCGACCGGGTTGCGGTGCTGTTGCCGCAATGCCCGGAAGTCATGATCGCCCATTTTGCCGCCATGAAACTGGGCGCAATCGTGTTGCCGTTGTTCACGCTTTTTGGCGAAGACGCGCTGCGCTTTCGGCTGGCCGACAGCGGTGCACGGGCGCTGGTGACCGACGGCGCCAATATCGACAAGGTGATGGCCCTGGCGGCGGACCTGCCGGAACTGGAGGTGGTTTACAGCACGGGGCCGCGTGCGCGTGCGCCGGTTCTGAGCTTCTGGATGGAAATATCGCGCGCCAGAGGTCCGTGGAAAACGCTCGCGACCCTGGCTGACGACCCTGCGGTTCTCATCTATACATCCGGCACCACTGGCCCGCCCAAGGGCGTGGTCCACGCGCATCGGTTTCTTCTGGGGCATTTGCCCTCTGTCGAGTGTCACCACGAAGGCTTTCCGCAGCCGGCTGACATCGGCTGGACGCCCGCGGATTGGGCCTGGATCGGCGGGTTGATGGACCTCGCCATGCCGTGCCTTTATTTCGGTGTGCCACTGGTCAGCCACCGCATGCGAAAATTCGACCCCGATGCCGCCTTTGAACTGGTCAGGACGCACCGTGTCCGCAACCTGTTTCTGCCCCCTACGGCGCTCAAGCTCATGCGGGCGGCGCGCGTTCCCGACGATCTGTCCATACGCTCCATTTCGTCAGGCGGTGAAAGCCTGGGGGCTGATTTGCTGGCCTGGGGGCAAGACGTGCTGGGCGCGCCGATCAACGAGATCTACGGCCAGACCGAATGCAATCTGGTTCTGGCGTCCTGCGCCGGCTCGATGGAGGTCCGGCCAGGGTCCATGGGGCGCGCGGTGCCGGGGTTCGAGGTGGAGATCATTGACACGGCCGGCCAGCCGTTGCCGCCCGGCACGCAGGGTGAGATCGGGGTGAAAGCGCCCAATCCGGTGATGTTTCTGGAATACTGGAACAAGCCCGATGCGACTGCCGCGAAATTCGTGAACGGCTGGTTGAAGACCGGAGACCTGGGCCTGCGCGACGAAGACGGGTATTTCACCTTCCTGGCCCGGGATGATGATGTCATCACCTCTGCCGGATACCGGATCGGGCCATCCGAAATCGAAAACTGCCTGAACGAACACCCGGATGTGGTGATGTCTGCGGTTGTCGGCGCGCCCGATGCGCTTCGCACGCAGGTTGTCAAAGCATATGTGGTCTTGCGAGAAGGCGCCGACTGGGACGGATTGGAAGACCAACTGATCAACCGTGTCCGCCAACGTATCAGCCCGCATGTGGCGCCGCGTCAGATTGAAAGGCTGGACACATTGCCCATGACCGCGACCGGCAAGATCATGAGACGGGCGCTGCGCGACGGGGGCTGAGCAAATCGCGCACCGCGGGCTTCGACCGTTCAGTCTTGCAAATGTCGGGCCGCTTCCTTTCGTGCGAAGGGTTTCATCCGCTCGCCGTGTTCGCTCAGAAAGGCGCGGGTCCGTTCTTCATCATGCCTGGAAAGGTCACGCAGCCACCAGGCGACGGCCTTCTGAATGAACCAGTCCTTGTCGTCGACATAGCCTGCCGCCCAGCCGAGTATGCGGTCGCGCGCCGCGAGTTCTTCGGGCTTGGGATGGTTCTGCTTGGTCCAGGGAAGGGTAAAGACCAACGCGGCCCGCCGGGTCCACATGTGCGAAGACTGCGTCCACCGGGCAACCTCGTCCAGCCGATCGGGCTGCGCCACCAGCCGTTTTTGCCCGGCAATTGCGGCGTGGTCAGCAATGGCCCAGCTGTCGAATTGCGCAACCCAGGACCTGATCAGGCCCCAGACCTGATCATCCGGGCGAATGCGGGCCTGGGTCAGCAGTTTGGCCGCCCCCTGGCGCGCCTCGAAAATGTCGGTCTCCCAAAGCTGCCCCGCAAGAGTGACCCGTGATGCGACATCCAGCGTCTGCCGCCACGTCTTCGTCAGTTCGTTGACAGCCGGGGTCGGGACGCCAAGATAGCGGCGCGTGGCCTTGTGGTAGGCGGCCATTTGCCTGGCGCGGCCGGGTTCTGCCTGCTGGGCGAGGGCATCAAGGGCCTCATCCAGGGTCATTCAACGGTCACGGATTTTGCCAGATTGCGCGGCTGGTCAACGTCGGTTCCTTTGGCTACGGCCGCGTAATACGCCAGCAGTTGCGCTGGGACCGCATAGAGAATTGGCGCAAGAAGCTCTGAGATTTCGGGCATGGTCATCGTGATCCAGGTGCCGTCGCTTGCCTCGTGCGCGCCCCTGGCATCGGTGATCAGAACGATCTTGCCCTCGCGCGCCATGACTTCCTGCATGTTCGAAACCGTCTTGTCGAACAGCGCATCCCGCGGCGCCAACACGATGACCGGCACGCTGTCGTCGACAAGCGCAATCGGCCCGTGTTTCAGTTCGCCGCTGGCATAGCCCTCGGCATGGATATAACTGATTTCCTTGAGCTTCAGCGCGCCCTCAAGGGCGATCGGGTACATTTTCCCGCGGCCCAGAAACAGGACGTCTTCGGCCTGCGCGACCTTGCGGGCCGCCATGTCGATCTGATCGGCCTGGTTGAGCGCCAGATTGAAAAGCCCGGGCAAAGCGCGCAGGCCTGACAGGTGGTCTGCCAGCGTGTCGGCATCCATTTCGCCGCGGTCCGCCGCCGCTTTCAGGGACAACGCGGCCAGCACGACAAGCTGACATGTAAACGCCTTGGTCGAGGCGACACCGATTTCGGTTCCGGCCAGAATGGGCAGCGCAAGATCGCTTTCGCGCGCAATCGAGCTTTCGGCAACATTGACCACCGCCACGATCCGCGCCGCCTTGCCCGACATGTATCGCAACGCCGCCAGCGTGTCGGCCGTTTCCCCGGACTGGCTGACGAAAATCGCCAGAGTGCGTTCGGGCACCGGTGGCTCGCGGTAGCGAAATTCACTGGCGACATCCACATCGACCGGCAGCCGGGCGAATTGTTCCAGCCAGTATTTCGCCGTCAGACAGGCATAGTAGGCCGTGCCGCAAGCGACCATCGTGATGTGGTCGAACTCCGTGAAATCGAGCCCTCCTGACGGCAGCACAACTGTCTTTCCGTCAGCCGATACATAGTGGCTGACGGCCTCGCCCAGGACCGTTGGCTGTTCAAAGATTTCCTTGGCCATGAAGTGCTTGAAGCCGCCCTTGTCGACCTGTGAGGCATCGATGTGAATTTTCTGGACATCGCGGTCGGCGCGATTTCCGGTTGCATCGAAGATTTCGACGCTGTGTCGCGTCAGGATCGCGCGGTCGCCTTCTTCAAGATAGGTGATCCGGTCGGTCATCGGCGCAAGCGCAATGGCATCCGAGCCCACGAAGACTTCGCCGTCTCCGTGTCCGATAGCCAGTGGCGAACCCTTGCGCGCCGCGATCAAGAGATCATCTTCGCCCTGAAACAGGAAACACAATGCAAATGCGCCCTCAAGCCGTGCGATGGTCTGCTCGGCTGCGTCGCGTGGGGGCAGCCCCTGATTGATGAAATGTTGTGCCAGAAGGGCGACGGTTTCCGTGTCGGTTTCTGTCCGGAACTCATGGCCCTTTGTGCTCAGGTCTTCACGAAGCTCGCGGAAATTCTCGATGATCCCATTGTGGACAACGGCCACCGGGCCGGCCTGGTGCGGGTGGGCGTTGCCGACACTGGGCGCACCATGCGTGGCCCAACGGGTGTGGCCGATCCCGGCCTTTCCCGAAAGCGGCTCATGCACAAGCAGGTCAGACAGGTTGACAAGCTTGCCCACGGCGCGCCGCCGATCCAGCGTCTTGTCGGCGTCAACCGTGGCAATGCCCGCGCTGTCATAGCCGCGATATTCCAGCCGTTTCAATGCCTCGACTAGGATCGGAGCCGCTTCGTGGTTTGACAGTATTCCAACAATCCCGCACATCAATCCGATCCTTTTTGTTGTTTTTCCTTGCGAGACTTCAACTTTTCGAACCAACGCCGGGCAAAGCCGGCGATGTTTTCCTGCGCGGCGCGCGCGATCCCCAGACTGCCTTCGGGCACATCGCGATTGATCACCGAACCGCTGGCCGTCATGGAATTGTCGCCAAGCTTCACCGGCGCCACGAGCATGGTGTCTGACCCCACAAAGACGTTTCGTCCAATGGTTGTCCGGTGCTTGTTCACGCCATCGTAGTTGCAGGTCACCGTGCCGGCGCCGATGTTGGATTTCTCGCCGATCTCGGCGTCGCCAATATAGCTCAGGTGATTGACCTTCGCTCCATCGCCGATCCGGGCGTTCTTGATTTCAACGAAATTTCCGATCCGGACATCGTTTGAAAGCTCGGCGCCGGGGCGCAGGCGGGCATACGGGCCCACGATGGCCCCGGCGCCAACATGGCAGCCTTCGAGATGGCTGAAGGCCCGCACCGTGGCCTGGTTTTCCACCGTGACGCCCGGTCCGAAAACCACATGGGGTTCAATCGTGACGTCGCGGCCCAGGTGGGTGTCGAGCGCAAGAAAAACGGTCTCCGGCGCGGTCATGGTGACGCCGTTTTCAAGGGCTTCAGCCCGTGCGCGGGCCTGAAATTCAGCCTCGGCGCGGGCAAGTTCCTGCCGGGTGTTGATCCCGAGGGTTTCGTGTTCTTGACAGGTGACCGCCGTTGCCGACAACCCGCGGCTGGCGGCAATTTCCACAATATCGGTCAAGTAGTATTCGCCAGAGGCGTTGTCATTGTTCACGGCCTCGAGCAGATCAAAAAGCACCTCTGCATGCGCCATCATGATGCCGCTGTTGCACAGGTCGATCTTGCGCTGCTCGGCGTCGGCATCCTTGAATTCGACGATCCTGTCCAATCGATCCCCATCCATCACCAGGCGGCCATACCGGCCCGGATCCTGCGCCCGGAATCCCAGCACGACGACATCGTGTCTTGCGCGGGCCCGGGCCAGGTTCGCCAGCGTCTCGGGGCGGATGAACGGGGTGTCGCCGTAAAGCACGACAACGTCGCCTTCGAAATCAGCCAGGCTCGCACGGGCCTGTTTGACCGCATCGGCTGTGCCGTTCTGTTCGGGCTGGTCAACGATGACGGCCTCCGGGTCGAGGTCTCGGGCGGCTTTTGCCACCTCTTCACCCTTGTGACCAACCACAAGGATTGTCTTGTCGGCCCCCAGCGGCCGCGCGGCACTGAGGGCATGGGCAAACAGCGGGACCCCGCCAAGCCTGTGCAGGACCTTCGGCAGGTCGGAGTTCATTCTG
>JALSJL010000434.1 GCA_026989405.1 Marinosulfonomonas sp.
GGATCAGCCGGTCCTGAATGTCTTTCTGGTCGCCCATGGCGGCGTCGCGGTCGCGCACCGGCTTGCCCTTGCGGTATCGATAGAATCCGCGACCGGATTTCTTGCCCAGATTGCCCTGTTCGACGAGGGTCTTGAGCACATCCGGCGTATCGAAGCCAAAGGCGGATGACAGGTTGTCGGCCACCGACAGGCAGATGTCGAGGCCGACCGTGTCGGCCAGCTCCACCGGCCCCATCGGCATGCCGAAATCCACCGCGGCCTTGTCGATGGCTTCGGCGGCGACGCCTTCCTGGTGCAGGATCACTGCCTCGATCAGATAGGGCACGAGGATGCGGTTGACCAGAAAACCGGGGGAGCTGCGCACCGGCAATGGCAGCTTTCCGATGTGCCGGGTAAAGGACGCGGCGCGTGCGATGACATCGGCAGGCGTGCCTTCGCCGTGAACGATTTCCACCAGTGGCATCATCGCCACCGGGTTGAAGAAGTGCAGTCCCACCAGCCGATCACCGTGTTCCAGCCCTTCGGAAAGGCGCTCCAGCGGGATGCTGGATGTATTGGTGGCCAGCAGCGCATCCGTTTTGAGCCGTGGCTCCATGTCCCGGTACAGCGCATGCTTGGCTTCGGTATTCTCGTAGATGGCCTCGATGACGACATCGGCGTGGGGCACGCCGTCGCCGTTGCAATCGGGCATCAGTCGGTCAGCGGCCGCGGTGCGCAGATGGCGGGGTTTGAGTTTCTTGCGAAACAGGCCGTTTGCGCGCTTGAAGGCGTTGCCGAGGAAGGCCGGCTTGCGGTCCTGCAGGGTCACCCGCTGGCCGCGCAGCGCGCACCAGGCCGCTATGTCGCCGCCCATGACCCCAGCGCCGACCACATGCACCCGCCGGGGCTGGAACAGTGTGCGATCGCCCAGACCCTTGAGACGGGTCTGCAGGAAGAACACACGGATCAGGTTGCGCACCGTGGGACCGGTGGCCAGCCGGGCCACGGAGCGGGCCTCGGCCTCCATCATGTCCTGATGGCCGGCGTGTTTCTCCCACAGGTCGATCAGCGCATAGGGTGCAGGATAGTGGGCGCGTGGCGCCTTTTTCGCTACCTGCTTGCGCAGATAGGCAGCCAGCGCGCTGCGCGCACCGGGTAGGGATTCGAGGCGACCGATCGCCGTCTGGCGACGGGGTTCCGGCGCATTGAGCAGCATCATCCGTGCGGCACGCTCCAGTTGCCGCCGTGGCTGTGCAAGATCGACCAGGCCCAGGCGCGCCGCGGCGCGGGCGCGCAGGGCACGGCCGGAAAGCATGAGCTCCAGCGCCTGATGGGGCGGAATCAGCGCGGTCAGTCGCACCACGCCGCCGAAGCCTGGGTGGATGCCCAGCTTGATTTCCGGCAGACCGATACGGGTGGCATCGTCGTCACAGGCGATGCGGTAATCGCAGGCCAGCGCCAGCTCGGTGCCGCCGCCCATGCAGACACCATCGATCAGTGCCAGCGTGGGGCAGGGCAGCGCCTGCAACTGGT
>JALSJL010000435.1 GCA_026989405.1 Marinosulfonomonas sp.
ATGACCTGATCCAGCTTGTAGAGCGTCAGGTTGATGCGGTGGTCGGTCATGCGCCCTTGCGGGAAATTGTAGGTGCGGATGCGTTCCGACCGGTCGCCCGAGCCAACCTGCGACTTGCGCGCATCGGCGCGTTCGTCATGCTGGCGCTGACGCTCGGCCTCGTAAAGGCGCGCGCGCAGCACATCCATGGCGATCTCTCGGTTGCGGTGCTGGGATTTCTGCGACGAGGTGACAACGATGCCGGTCGGGATGTGGGTGATGCGCACCGCCGAATCGGTGGTGTTCACATGCTGGCCACCGGCCCCGCTCGCGCGCATGGTGTCGATGCGGACGTCGGTGGCCGGAATGTCGATGTCGACGTTCTGGGCTTCGGGCAGCACGGCAACCGTGGCAGCCGAGGTGTGAATGCGCCCGCCGCTTTCGGTTTCGGGCACGCGCTGCACCCGGTGCACGCCGCTTTCGTATTTCAGCCGGGCAAACACGCCCTCGCCCTTCACGTTGGCCACGGCTTCCCTGATGCCGCCAAGTTCGCTTTCGGTCAGTTCCAGCAGGTCGAACTTCCAGCCCTTCTGCTCGGCGTAGCGCTGATACATCCGCAAGAGATCGCCGGCAAACAGCGCCGCTTCCTCGCCGCCGGTGCCGGGGCGGATTTCGATGATCGCGGGGCGCGCATCCGCGGCATCGCGCGGCAGCAGGGCCACCCGCAGCGATTGCTCGACCTCGGGCAGCCGGGCTTTCAGCGCCGGAAGTTCGGCTTCGGCCAGCTCTTTCATTTCCGGGTCGGCCAGCATGTCTTCGGCTTCGGCAATCTCGGCCAGAAGGCGCTGATACTCGGCGATCTGGTCGACCACCGGGCGCAGGTCGGAATACTCCTTGCCCAGTGCCGCGATGTCGCCTTCGCCGGTTGCCATCGACGCTTCGAGAAACTCGAAACGCTCGGTGATCTGGCGCAATTTATCCATGGGAACCATGTGCAGCCTGTTGCCGAAAACCGGCCCAAGGGTCAAGCGGATATGCGCGCTGTGGCCAATTTCGCCAGATTGCGCTATGCTGAAGCATGCGGCGGATGGCCACCATACTGGTTATGATCGCCGGCCCCGCCCTTGCGCAGGACAGGCCGGCAACGCAGCGAAGCGCCGAGTTCGAACCGATGCCGGGTGTCGATTACTATTGCACCGACGCCTCCGGTGAGCGGCGGGAAATGGGCGATGTGATCTGCGTCGTTGCCGGCTGTCAGACCTGGCTGGCCAAATGCGGCATGAGCACGAACACCCCGGTCTGGCGCAAGGTGCAGGACGGTTGCCCGGGCGCTTCACTCGACAACGGGATCGGGGACAAGTTCCGCATCCTTGATCCAACGCCGGATGCGCGCGCGGTTGACCCCCAGATCTCCTCGCCCGAAACGGAGCCGTCCTAGGATGGTCAGCCGGGTGCCGTTGCCGGAAGGCACTGCCTGCACCGTGGTATAGTCGGGAAACCGCCAAAGCCGAGAGCGGGTTTCATAGGTCAGCCGCCCCTCCTTTATGCTGCCGGCAATGCGCCGCGTGCGCGGGGTCGATCGCGCAACAGCGTCCAGCTTTTCCAGAACGGTGCGCGGAGGCGCTGCCAGGTCCAGCGTCTGCCGAAAGCCGCCGATGCCGGGGGCCGGCGCGGTTTCCGGGTCCACCTGCCAGCGCGCCGCGGGCGTGGGGGCCAGGCGCACCCAGGCGCCAAACCCGGCGACGGCCAGAACCACGGCTGCAAGAAGATATTTCACAGCGGCGCGGCCTTTTCGACGAGGCGGGCGAAATACGAGGCGCCGATCGGGGCAATTTCGTCATTGAAATCATAGGCCGGGTGGTGAACCGACGCCGTGTCGCCCTGCCCCAGAAACAGGTAGGCGCCCGGCCGGGCCTCGAGCATGTAGGCGAAATCCTCGGCGCCCATTTCGCGCCCGCCACAGGCCTCAACGGCTGCCTCTCCGGCAATCTCGCGCGCAACCTCACACGCAAATTCGGCCTGGGCTGCATGGTTCACGGTGGCCGGGTAGCCGACCTGATAGTCCAGTTCACCCTGCACGTCATAGGCCGCGGCGTGACCGGCCACCAGCGCGGCCAGCCTTCGGCGCACCATGGCCTGCACGTCGCGGTCAAAGCTGCGCACCGTGCCACACAGATAGGCCGCGTCGGGCACGATGTTGTCCGCCGTGCCGGAATGGATCTGCGTGACGGACACGACGAGATCATCCGCAGCATGGTGATTGCGACTGACGATGGTCTGGATCGACTGCACCATGGCCACCGCCGCCACGATCGGGTCGCGCGTCAGATGCGGCAAAGCCCCGTGGCCGCCCTGCCCCTTGATGTGAATTTCAAAGGTGTCCACCGCCGCCATGATCGCACCCGGTTCGCTTCTGAAATGACCGGCCGCAATGCCCGGCGCATTGTGCAGCGCGTAGGCTTCGGCGATGTCGAACCGCTCCATGATCCCTTCGTCGACCATGACGCGGGCACCCCCGCCGCCCTCTTCCGCGGGCTGAAAGATCAGGGCGGCGCGACCGCGAAAACGCCGCGTTTCGGCAAGATATCGCGCCGCTCCCAGCAGCATGGTGGTGTGGCCGTCATGGCCGCAGGCATGCATTTTCCCCGGCACGACAGAGGCGTGCTCCAGCCCGGTTTCTTCGGTCATCGGCAGCGCGTCCATGTCGGCGCGCAACGCGGTGGTCGGCCCCGCGCCCTGGCCGTTGATGATCGCGACGATGCCGGTCTGCGCGATCCCCTCATGAATTTCATCGACCCCGAATTCGCGCAGGCGATCCGCGACGAACGCCGCGGTCTTGTGGCAGTCGAACTGCAGTTCCGGGTGGCGGTGCAGCCAGTGGCGCCATTGCTTCATGTCGGGCGCATAATCTGCAATCCGGTTGATGACGGGCATGTGGACTTGACCTTTCGCATGGCTGATAACGGACCCAGCTTTTACCATAGCGACAGGCGGGGCAATGACCAAATCATCGGACGAACGCGCAAAAGATGCCAACGACGGCATGGCGCGGTTGCTGAACATCATGCGGCGCCTGCGCGACCCCGAGACCGGCTGCCCCTGGGACATCGAGCAGGATTTCGCCTCGATTGCCCCCTATACGATCGAGGAAGCCTACGAGGTGGCCGATGCCATCGAGCGCCGGGACTGGCCGGAACTGGAGGGCGAACTGGGCGATCTGCTGTTGCAGACGGTCTATCACGCGCAGATGGGCGCCGAGGCGGGGCTGTTCGATTTCGACAGCGTGGCGCGGCGCATCGCCGACAAGATGGTGGCGCGCCATCCGCATGTCTTTGGCGATGAAAGCCGCGACAAGTCGGCCGCCCAGCAGAGCGCCGACTGGGAGCGGATCAAGGCGGCCGAGCGCGCGGCGCGCAACGAGGGCGGCGTGCTGGACGGGGTTGCCGCCGGGCTGCCGGCCCTGACGCGCGCGGTCAAGCTGCAAAAACGGGCGGCGCGTGTGGGGTTCGACTGGCCGTCGACCGACGGGGTGATGGACAAGATTGTCGAAGAAACGCGCGAACTGGCCGAAGCGCGCGGGGCCGACCGCCCCGAGGACGTGGCCGAGGAATTTGGCGACCTGCTGTTCGTGATGGCCAACCTGGCCCGGCACCTGAAGGTCGACCCGGAACAGGCCCTGCGCGCGGCAAACGCGAAATTCATCCGCCGTTTCAAGGGTGTGGAGGCTCTTTTGCAAGAGCGCGGCAAACGCCCGGAGGATGTCGATCTGGCGGAAATGGACGCGCTCTGGGATGAGATCAAACGGCGCGAAAAAATATCCGAGTAAAACATTCAGGTATTGACCTGACAAAAAAACTCGGGTTTAACGGCGCCAGTTGCAGACCTCAGCGGACCGGAGACTGAAATGAAAATCACGCGACTTGCTCTTGGGCTGACTGCCCTGTTGGTGACCCCCGCCATGGCGCAGGAAGTCAATGTCTATTCCTACCGTCAACCCGAACTGATCAAGCCCCTGACCGATGCGTTTTCGCAAGCGACCGGGATCGCGGTCAATGTTGCCTATCTGGACAAGGGGATGATCGAAAGGCTGAAGGCCGAGGGCGACCGTTCGCCGGCCGACGTGATCCTGACGGTCGATATTTCCCGGCTTGCGGCGGCGGTCGAGGCCGGGGTCACGCAGCCGGTGTCGTCCGAGGTGATGGCCGCCAATGTGCCCGAAGATTTTCGGGACCCGGACGGCCATTGGTGGGGGCTGACGACGCGGGCACGCATCGTCTATGCCTCACGCGACCGCGTGGCGCCGGGTGAGGTCACCACTTACGAAGGCCTGGCCGACCCGAAGTGGCAAGGCCGCATCTGCACCCGCTCGGGCCTGCACCCCTACAATATCGCGCTGACCGCGGCGATGATCTATCATCACGGAGAAGACGGCGCGAAAGACTGGCTGAAGGGGCTCAAGGCCAATCTTGCGCGCAAGCCCCAGGGCAACGACCGGGCCCAGGTCAAGGCCATCTGGGCCGGGGAATGCGACATCTCGCTTGGCAATACCTATTATCTTGGCAAAATGCTGGCCAACCCCGAACAGGTGGCCTGGGCCGAGGCCGTCACGCCGATCTTTCCGACGTTTGAAAACGGCGGGACGCATGTGAACATTTCCGGTGTGGCGATGGTCAAGGCGGCCCCGCACCCGGAAGAAGCGCTGAAATTCATGGAGTTCCTGACATCGCCCGAGGCGCAGGAAATCTATGCGGCGGCCAATTTTGAATACCCGATCGCACCGGGAACCGAGCCTACGGAACTGGTGAAAAGCTGGGGCGAATTCTCGCCCGATGACGTGAACCTGATGGAACTGGCGCGCCTGCGCGCCGCGGCCCTGCGCATCACCGAAGAAGTTGATTTCGACGGCTGAGTGCCCATATCTCGGTCATGGGGAATTCAGCATGAGCGGCTCATCCGATCATTGGGATAGCGTCTATACCGAGCGCGCGGAAACGGCTCTGACCTGAAACCAGGACAGCCCGGACCGCGCGCTCGCGCTTGTTCAGCCGCTCGTGCGGCCGGGCCAGGCGATCATCGACGTGGGCGGCGGCACTTCGCGGCTTGCCGATGGCCTGCTCGAGGCCGGGTTGGGCCCGCTCAGCGTGCTGGACCTGTCGGCACGGGCGCTCGAGCGCAGCCAGGCCCGCCTGGGCAAGCGCGCAGACGACATCACCTGGATCAATGCCAATATCACCCGCTGGATCCCGCCGCAGACCTATCGGTTCTGGCATGACCGGGCGGTGTTTCATTTTCTGACGCGCCCCCAACAGCGCGCCGCCTACGTCGCGAACCTGCGCGCCGGGCTTGCGCCGGGCGGACATGTTCTGATCTGGACCTTCGCCGATGACGGGCCGGAAAAATGCTCGGGTCTGCCGGTGCAACGCTGTTCGCCGCAGGCGCTGGCGGCAGAGCTCGACCGCCACGCGCCCGGCATCCTCGAGCCGGTGAGCTCCGAACGCCATGATCATGTCACCCCCATGGGCAAGGTGCAGAGGTTCCAGGGCAGCCTGTTTCGCAGGCTCTGAGCAACAAGTGGCGCCCGCGAGAACCGGGCGCTGGCCTTGTCCGCCCGCTTGCCGTATTTTCCCGAGTTCCTGACACGACTCGCATTCGCCCGGAGGACCTGCATGGCGCGCAAGATCATCATCGACACCGACCCCGGACAGGATGATGCGGTCGCCATACTGCTGGCGCTGGCGAGCCCCGAGATCGACCTCCTGGGCATCAGCTGCGTTGCCGGCAACGTCCCGCTGAAGCTGACCAGCCTGAACGCGCGCAAGGTCTGTGAGGTGGCCGGGCGCGGCGACGTCCGGGTGTTCGCCGGCTGCGACCGCCCGCTGGTGCACCCGCTGGTGACCGCCGAGCATGTGCATGGCAAGACCGGGCTGGACGGTGTCGAACTGCCCGAGCCGGCCATGGCCCTGCAGGACGGCCATGCGGTGGATTTCATCATCGACACGCTGCGCGCCGAGCCTGCGGGCTCGGTCACGCTTTGCGCGCTTGGTCCGCTCACCAATATCGCGCTGGCGTTGCGCAAGGCCCCCGACATCGCCGGCCGGGTGCAGGAAATCGTGCTGATGGGCGGCGCCTATTTCGAGGTCGGAAACATCACGCCGGCGGCCGAGTTCAACATTTACGTTGACCCGGAAGCGGCTGATATCGTTTTTAAATCTGGTATTCCCCTGACGGTCATGCCGCTCGATCTGACCCACAAGGCGCTGGTCACCGCCCCGATCGTCGATGGCTTCGAGGCGCTCGGCAACCATGCCGGGCGGGTTGTGGCAAGCTGGACGCATTTCTTCGAGCGGTTCGACAAGGCGAAATACGGCTCGGAGGGCGCGCCGCTGCATGATCCGACGGTGATCGGCTACCTGCTGGCGCCGGAGCTGTATTCGGGCCGCCACATCAATGTGGAAATCGAAACCCGCAGCGATCTGACCCGCGGCATGACCGTGGCCGACTGGTGGGGGGTGACCGACCGCCCGGCGAACGCCATGTTCATGGGCGACATCGATGCCGGCGCGTTCTTTGCCCTGCTCACCGAACGTCTGGCGCGGCTGTGAGCGCGGCGCTGCATCTGTGCGGGCCGGATGATCTGGAGCAGCTGATGCCACTGGTCACGGCCTTTCACGAAACCGGCGGCTCCGAAACCGACGCGACGGCCCTGCGGGCGGCTGTCGCCCCGCTGCTGCAGGGCACGCCGCACGGGGTGGCCTACCTGATCGGCCCGCGCCGGGCGCCGATCGGCCATATCGTCATATCCTTCGGCTATTCGATCCGGATGGGCGGCATCGACGGCCGCATCGACGAGTTCTTCGTGCGCGACAAGCTGCGCGGGCGCGGGATCGGCGGCGAGGTTCTGGCCAAGCTTCTGCCGGCGCTGGCCGAACACGGGGTCCGGGCGATACATCTGGAGGTCGGCCCGCA
This sequence comes from Marinosulfonomonas sp., assembly GCA_026989405.1. Lineage (GTDB taxonomy): Bacteria > Pseudomonadota > Alphaproteobacteria > Rhodobacterales > Rhodobacteraceae > JAJRUE01. The sequence goes on from JALSJL010000435.1 coordinate 6,946, forward strand.
AGACCGGGCGCGCAGGTTATATGCCCGCGCCGGGTTCCGGCTGCGCGACGACGACCATCTGTTGACCCGAATGCTGGACTGACATCATGAGCATGCGCCCGATCCCGTTTGACAACAGCTACGCCCGGTTGCCCGGCAAGTTTCACGTGTTTCAAGACCCGCAGCCCGTCGCCGCGCCGGAATTGCTCGTGATCAACCTCGGGCTGGCGGATGAACTGGGGATCGACCCGGACTGGATCCGAAGCGAGGCGGCGGTGCGCACTTTTGCCGGAAATGAGCTGCCCGAGGGGGCCGAGCCGCTGGCGCAGGCCTATGCCGGGCACCAGTTCGGCGGCTGGGTGCCGCAGCTGGGCGACGGGCGCGCGGTGCTGCTGGGCGAGGTGATCGACCGGACCGGACAGAGGCGCGACATACAGCTGAAGGGCGCCGGGCGCACGCCCTGGTCGCGCGGCGGCGACGGCCGGGCCTGGCTTGGCCCGGTGCTGCGCGAGTATCTGGTCAGCGAAGCGATGCATGCGCTTGGCATCCCGACAACCCGCGCCCTGGCCGCCGTGGCCACCGGCGAAACCGTGCAGCGCGAGCAGGCCTATCCCGGCGCGGTGCTGACGCGCGTTGCAGCCAGCCACCTGCGGGTGGGCACATTCCAGTATTTCGCGGCACGCGGCGATCACGAGGCGATCCGCACGCTGGTTGATCATGCCATCAAACGCCACTACGCGCAGGCCGAGACAGCTCTTGATCTGCTCAACGCCGTCGTGGCGCGCCAGGCCGAACTGATCGCCGGCTGGATGAGCGTCGGCTTCATCCACGGGGTGATGAACACCGACAACATGGCGATTTCGGGCGAAACCATCGACTATGGCCCCTGCGCCTTCATGGATGCCTACAACCCCGAAACCGTGTTTTCCTCGATCGACCGGATGGGGCGCTATGCCTGGCGCAACCAACCGGAAATCGCGGTCTGGAACCTGGCGCAGTTCGCCACCTGCCTGTTGCCGCTGATGGGCGAGCGCGACAAGGCCATCGAGCAGGCCACCGAGGCCGTGCACCGGTTTCCGACGCATTACGCGCGCGCCTGGCTTGAGCGTTTCGCCCGAAAGCTCGGGATCGAACGACCGCGTGAGGGCGACGCCCAACTGGTGGAGGCATTTCTGAAAGGGCTGGCCGACACGGGCGCCGATTTCACCAATTCCTTTCGCGATCTGGCCAGCCGCGACGTGCCCGAGAACCTGTCCGGGTGGAAGGTCGACTGGCTGGCCCGGCTGGCCGACGAGGTTGACTGGGAAGAGCGCATTCGCCGCGCCAACCCGGCCTATATCGCGCGCAACCACAGGGTCGAAGCGATGATCCAGGCCGCCGTGACAGGCGACCTTTCCCTGTTTCGCGAACTGTCGGACATTCTCGATACGCCGTTTAACGACCACCCGGGAAAGGAAGGCTATCGCGCCCCGCCTGCCCCCGGTGAGGAAGTGTTGCAGACTTTTTGCGGAACCTGATGTAAGATCGGCCCGTCCGTGCGACAGCGGGCCATTCGCAAAATCGTCACAAATTCGGCCCACTGCCGTCGGATGCACCCAATATCAACCTTTGGTCAGCACAACTACAAAATGCCGGTCCGGCCCCCCATATGATGAAGATGATGACGAACATGCCGCTGCCCACGAACATTCGCGTTGCGAGCTACAACATTCGCAAGTGCATCGGCCTGGACCGGCGGCGCCGGCCGGGGCGTATCGTGGATGTGATCAATGCGATCGGCGCCGATGTCATCGCCCTGCAGGAAGCCGACCGCAGGCTGGGCCCGCGCCCGGCCGCCATCACCGCAGAGCAGATTGCGCGCGACACCGATTTCCGCGCGCTGGAAATCGACCCGGACAGCCCCTCGATCGGCTGGCATGGCAATGCGCTGCTGGTGCGCAAGGGGCTGCAGGCAAGTGAGGTGCGCCGGGTCGAGTTGCCGGGCACCGAGCCGCGGGGCGCCATATCGGCCAGGGTGGGCGGGCGCTTCAGCGTGGTGGCCACCCATCTGGGCCTGCTGCGCCGCGACCGGCGCCGACAGCTGGATGCCATTGTCGAACACCTGAATGGCGCGCGCACCAATGCCGTCATACTGGGCGATTTCAATGAATGGTCGCAAAACCGCGGGCTGGAACCGCTGGATCTCGGCTTTCGCATCCACAGCCCCGGGTTAAGCTATCATGCCGCGCGTCCTGTCGCGGCGCTTGACCGGTTCGCGCTTGGCGACGGGCTGGCGCTGACCGACGCCGGGGTGGTCGAAACGCCGCTCAGCCGTATTGCCTCGGATCACCTGCCGATCTGGGCCGATGTCGGGCACGATGATCTTGTCTGTTTCGACAGGCTTGCAAAAAAGACCCTGACACCGCGGGCGAGTGTATAGGTTGGAAAAACAGGTGCTCGCCCTGTTTCCGTTTTCGTGGCGGTCGTGCTAAGACCCTGAAAACCAATCGGGCGGACAGGGCAAATGAACTTTCTTCAAGTCGCATCGCTGTTGATCGTGCTGGCCGGCGCATTCGGGGCGGTCAACTACCTGTTCCTGCGCCTGCCCGCCGCCATCGGCATTCTGGTGGTCGCGCTGCTGGCCTCGCTGGCCGTCATGGGCATCGACCTGCTGGTGCCCTCGCTGGGAATGGCGAATGTGGTGCAGAACGCCGTCGAGGGCGTCGAGTTTTCCACCGCGCTGCTGGAAGGCATGCTGGGGCTGTTGCTGTTTGCCGGCGCTCTTCACGTCAAGATATCGGACCTGCGGCAGCAATGGCGCGTGGTCTTCCTGATGGCCACCATCGGTGTTGCCCTGTCAACGCTGGTCGTGGGGGTCGGGTTTTCATGGCTGACGGGCATGCCGTTCATCATCGCGCTTCTGTTTGGCGCGCTGATTTCGCCGACCGACCCGGTCGCGGTTCTGGGCGTTCTGCGTGAGGCGAACCTGCGCAAGACGCTGGAAACCAAGATCGCCGGGGAATCGCTGTTCAACGATGGCGTGGGCTATGTCGTGTTTCTCGTGCTTCTCGGCATCGCCTTTCCGGTCGCAGACGGGCACGGCGGGGCCGGCGAAAGCACCATGCAGGCCGCGGCGCTGCTGTTTGCGCGCGAGGCTGTCGGCGGCGCGTTGCTCGGGGTCATCCTTGGCTGGCTCACCTTTCGGGTGATGCGCCGGATCGATGACTATTCGCTTGAGGTCCTGATCACGCTGGGGCTGGCCTTCGGCGGCTATGAACTGGCCGTCGCGCTGCATGTCTCGGCCCCGATCATGGCGGTCTGCGCGGGGCTGCTGATCGGCGAGGTCGGAACCAAATACGGCATGAGCGAAGAGACGCGCCGCTATGTCGAAGCCTTCTGGAAGATGATCGATGAAATCCTGAACGCGGTTCTGTTCATGATGATCGGCTTTGAAGTCTTTGCGCTGACGCTGAACTATGACGCGGTCATGACGGGCGTGTTTTCGATCGTGCTGGCGCTGTTTGCGCGACTGGTGGCGGTGGCGGTGCCGGTCATGATCCTGCGCCCGTTCAAGGATTTTTCGCCGGGGATCGTTCCGATCATGACATGGGGCGGGCTGAAGGGCGGCATTTCGGTCGCGCTGGCGCTGTCGCTGCCGGAGGGCGAATGGAAACCCTTGATCCTGACCGCGACCTATATTGTC
>JALSJL010000436.1 GCA_026989405.1 Marinosulfonomonas sp.
GGCGCGAGGATTATCAGCTCGGCCATGTGCCTTCGGGCGTGCTGGTGCTGACGGCCGGTGCGGATGTGCAGCGCGACCGGATCGAGATCGATATCTGGGGCTGGGGCCGCAACCTGCAATCCTGGCTGATCGAGCATGTGGTGATTGACGGGGATACCGCCAGCCCTGATGTCTGGGCGCAATTGTCGGAATTCCTCGCCACCACATGGCCGCATGTGGATGGTGCCCGCATGGCGCTGGCGCGCATGGCGATTGACACCGGCGACGGGGTCACCACCGCCATGGTTTACGCCTGGGTGCGTGCGGCCGGACGTGGTCAGGTGATCGCCATCAAGGGCGTGGGCGGGTTTGATCGCTCCACACCGGTGGACGGGCCGACTTACGTTGAAACCACCGAGGGCGGGCGTAAATTGAAACGCGGCGTGCAGCTGTGGAAAGTGGCGGGCGCGGTGTTCAAATCCGAGCTTTACCGCCTGCTGCGTCTGAACCCGCCGACAGATGATGATTTGGCGGATGACGATCTGGCGGAAGATGACAAATGGCCCGCCGGATATGTCCACATCCCGAAAGGCACGCCCGCAGAATGGTTCCGCCAGCTAACGGCCGAGCACCTGATGGTGACCAAAACTCGTCAGGGCTTTCAAAAGCTTGAATGGCAGCAGATGCGCGAGCGCAACGAGGCGCTGGATTGTCGGGTCTATGCCCGCGCCGCCGCGTGGCTGATGGGGATTGATCGCTGGGACGAGAAACGCTGGGAACAGATGGAAGAACAATTGCGACCGGGAAAGATCGAGGCCGCGCCTGCAGGCGTGCCGAACCGGCCGCCGCAACAACAGGTAAAGCGCCGCCCCTCCGACTGGATGGGAACGCGCAGAGGAAAGTGGTTCTGAGATATGGCTTATACGCAAACCGAGCTGGATGCATTGAAGGCGGCCTTTGCCGCTGGCGTGTTGCGCCTGACCTATGACGGTAAATCGGTGGAATATGGCAGTGCGGAAGACATGCTCCGCCGGATTTCCGTGATCGAGGGCGAAATGGCCAAGGTGGGCGGCAAGCCCCTGCCGGTGGCTGGATATGCCACGTCGCGCAGGGCGCGCTGATGAAACCAACCACGCCAAATGTGCGCTGGGGTCTGCTGGACGCCGCCATTTCCGGCATCGCACCCCGCGCGGCCTCGCGCCGTTATGCGGCCCGCGTTGCCATTGCCAATATGCGCCGTGGGTATGACGGGGCCACGCGCGGGCGGGCCACCGACGGCTGGGTGGCGGGTGGCACATCGGCCGATACCGAGATTGCCGTGGCCGGTCCGGTGCTGCGGGCGCGCATGCGCGATCTGGTGCGCAACAACGCCATTGCAGCGCAGGCGGTGCAGGTGCTGGTCAACAACATCGTCGGTTCGGGCATTATCCCGCGTGCCAATACCGGTGACGCGGGGTTGGACAAGACCGTCGATCAGCTTTGGCAGCGCTGGGCCGCGACGTGTGACGCCCACGGGCACACAA
>JALSJL010000437.1 GCA_026989405.1 Marinosulfonomonas sp.
TACGACGCGCAATCGCCCGCTGCCCAGATCGACCTGTCCGACGTCTGGCCCAGGACATCGGTTGCGATACCGTTGTCGAGTGTCAGGCCGGCGCTTTCGGCCAGCCGGGTATCTGGGGCAATGCCAACCCCGACGATCACGAAATCAACGTCCAGCCTGGTGCCATCGCTCAGTTCGGCGCCGCTAACCCGGCCGTCGCCGGACAGTTGCGCCAGCCCCACGCCTTCGCGGATATCGACGCCCTCGCGTCGGTGCACTGCGCGGATGAAATCCGAGGTCTGCGCGCAGGCGACGCGTTGCAGGATACGCTCGGCCATTTCCACCAGCGTCACATGCAGCCCCTTGCGCGCCGCGACCGCCGCGGCTTCCAGTCCGATGTAGCCGCCGCCCACGATCAGCACCCGCCGGCCCGGCGCAAATTCATGGGCCAGGGCGTCGGCATCGGCCAGTGTGCGCATCGTGTAGACACCGTCCAAATCACCGCCGATTCTGGCCGGAAGACGGTGCGGGATGGCCCCTGTTGTCAGCGCGAGCTGGTCATAGTGCAGCGTTTCGCCGCCAAGCGTGACCGTCTTGTCTGCGGCGTCTACGGCGGAAACGGGCGTGCCAAGGCGCAGTGCGATGTCGTGGTCGCGGTAAAACTGTTCCGGCCGCAGGAACAGGCGTTCCAGCGGCATGTCGCCCAAAAGATATTTCTTTGATAGCGGCGGGCGCTGGTAGGGTGGCACCGCTTCTTCACCGATCAGGGTGATCTTCCCGTCAAACCCGAGGTCACGCAGCTTGGTCGCCAGCGATTGGCCGGCCTGCCCCGCGCCAACAATGACAAAATGGCTCATGTGGCTCTCCTTGTTGCGGCGACCTTACCCAAATGCAACGGGCAGGGACAATCACGCAATGTCACAAACCGTTCGTCGTCATCCGCCGCGTTTGAACGGGCCCAATTTTGCCAGATAGGCGTTTTCTTCGGTTACGGCTTCGCGTTCTTCGATGACAAAGCGTTCGACCGCGCCGCGAAAGCCCGGATCGGCGATCCAGTGTAGTGAATGGGTTTCGACCGGCAGATAGCCGCGCGCGATCTTGTGCTGGCCCTGCGCGCCGGCTTCGACGCGGCTCAGGCCATGCGCGATGGCATGATCAATCGCACGGTAGTAGCACAGCTCGAAATGCAGAAACGGGTGGTGTTCGGTGCAGCCCCAATAGCGGCCGAACAAGGCATCGCGCCCGGCGAAGTTCAGAGCACCGGCCACCGGGTGCCCGTCGATCTCGGCCAACATCAAGACGGCGTCCTCGCGCATTTCTTGGTGGACCAGGTCGAAAAATGCGCGCGTCAGGTATGGTGTGCCCCATTTGCGCGCGCCGGTTGACTGATAGAACCGCCAGAAGGCATCCCAATGGCGCGCCTCGATTTGCTCGCCCGTCAGGGTGACGATCTCGCCGCCAAACTGCGCTGCGCCGCGCCGTTCACGCCGGATTGCCTTGCGCTTGCGCGACGACAAGGTGGCCAGGAACGCATCAAAATCGGTGTAGGCTTCGTTGGTCCAGTGAAACTGTTGGCCCGTGCGGTGCAGCAACCCCATCCCGACGCCGACCGCCACCTCGGACTGCGTGCAGAAGGTCAGGTGCAGCGACGACAACTGGTTGTCGGTTGCCAGTTGAACGGCGCCCGACAACAGCGCCTGGCGCCCCGTTGTTTCGAACCCCGGGCGCGTCAGCAGGCGGCGGCCACTGACCGGGGTGAAGGGCACCGCGATTTGCAGTTTGGGGTAATAGTCGCCCCCGGCCTGCTCCCAGGCGTGGGCCCAGGCATGGTCGAATACGTATTCGCCCTGGCTGTGACCTTTTACATACATTGGAGCAACCGCCACAATCTGCCCGTCCTGCGATGCGCTGATCGGGCGCGCTGTCCAACCCGTCCCGGGGCCGACAGAGCCGGAACGCTCAAGCGTATGCAGGAACCGGTGCGTTGTGAATGGGTCAAATGGGCGCTTGCCGTCGGCGGTTTCCGGGCAGGCGCAGGCGTCCCAACTGGCCGGGTCGATGTCCCCGACGCTGCCGTGCATCTTGATTTGGACCTGTGTGTCGCTCATTCGCAGCCCGGTTCACTGGTGTCGCGTTTCAGGTGGCCGGGATAACCGCCCGGTAGCCTTCGAAAGTAACATTGTCGGCGTATTCGCGCGCTTTGGCTTCGGCCTTGTCGTCGCGTATCGTCCAGCACAGCACTGGTATACCACTGTCGCGAATTTCCTTCACGCGCGGATGCGCAAGTTCGTTGGCATGGTGCGAGATGAAGTCGGCGTCAACCGTCTTGACATCGGGAATTTCCCGCAGCCGTTTGCGCACGGCTTCCGGGACCAAACCCCAGCTTTCCTTGCGTAGTGGCCCGGTCGTCAGCCCCAGCGGCAGGTCCGGCGCCAGCGCGCGCAGGGCCGCTACCGAATGTGGGTTGAAAGACATGACCGCAGCCTCGCCATCATACCGCGCCAGGTCACGCGCGACTGCCCGTTCGAGCTGACCAACGCCAGTGCCGAGTGCGCCATCCTGGTCCTTGACTTCGATCAGCAGCGGGACACGGCCACCGACTTCTTCCAGAACGCGGGCAAGCGTCGGGATCGTTTCATCGCTGTTGTTCAGCAAGATATCACCCAGCTCGCGTGCACTGCGTTGCCGAATAGCGCCTTTTTCCGAGGTCAGGCGATCAAGCGCATAGTCGTGGAACACCATCGCCTGCCCGTCACTGGACAATTGCAGGTCAATCTCGGCCGGATAGCCCGCGTCGATGGCGGCGCGCAGGGCCGCAAGCGAATTTTCCGGCCGGCCGGCATCGGCGTCATGCAGGGCACGGTGCGCAATCGGCACTCTCAGCAGCCCGTCGGGAAGTCGGCTCATCTGATCTGGAAAATGCCTTCGATCTCGACCGCGACACCGAACGGCAAAGAGGCTGCACTGACGGCGGAACGGGCGTGCCGACCGGCATCACCCAACGCTTCGGCCAGAAAATCCGACGCCCCGTTGATCACTTGCGGCTGGTCAGTGAAATCGGATGTCGAGTTGACAAAACCTGTCAACTTCACGACCCGAACCAACCGGTCGAGATCGCCTCCGCAGGCCGCCCTGGCTTGTGCGAGCAGGCCTATTGCACAAAGTTTCGCAGCTGCCGCGCCTTCATCGACCGTCATGTCGGCACCCAGTTTTCCGCACACCATGCCTTCGGCATTCATGGAAATCTGGCCCGACACATAGACAATGTCGCCAATCTGCACATAGGGGACGTAGTTGGCCGCGGGCGCGGGTGCTTCGGGAAGGCTGACCCCCAGCTCTGCAAGTCGTTCTTCAATTGCCTGACCCATCCTGTTCTCCGTTCTGGTTGGTCTGGCAAGACGCTAACTTGGAACGCGAAGACGCGAAACCGGAAATTCAGTTCTCGCGAAAAGCATTCGCGAAATATGGCAACAACGGCTTTGCCAGATATGACCAGGTGGGCTGACTGTCGATGCTGATAACCACCCGGACAGGCGCTCCGGGCATGATCTCTTCTTTGGTCAACCTGCCCGAGGTTTCCGTGGGCGCAAGGTCGATCATGGCCTGATAATACCGTTCGCCTGTGACCTGGTCAGTCCGAATGCCGGGTGAAATGCTGGTGATGGTGCCGGTCGCGCGGATCGGCAGGGGAGCGTCCGAAACCGGAATTTTGACGCGGACGTCGCGGCTGTCCGATATCCGGTGAATTTCTTGCGGATTTATGCGGGCAGCGATGCGAATCGTCCGATCTGACGGAACGATCTGCATGAGATCTTGTCCGGCGAGCACGACGCTTCCAGCCGATAATTCGGTGAGCCACAGGACCGTTCCACTGGCCGGGGCACGTATGACCATTGCGGACATACGGTCGGAAAGTGCGCCCCATTGTTGGACAAGCTCGTCCTCGCGAAACTCCAGGTCTCGCAACTTTGCAAGCTGGTCCGCGTGCCGGGCACTTGTTTTTTGCGCCAACCCGTCTTCGAGCTGGGCGCGCATTTCGCGTAGTTGGGCCAGCCGGGCTTCCAGGGCGCCGGTCTTGCCCCGCAGCTCTGCCTCGGAGCTTTGCAGGGGCAGCAGCGTGTTTGCAGGGACCAGACTGCGTTCAGCCAGTTGGGACTGCGCTGCAAGCTGTTCACGCACGAGCGAAATCTGGGTGTTGGCGGCCGCAATTTGCGCCTGGACGGCCTCCATCTGCAAGGCGATTTCAGCCGATTTTCTTTCGGCGAGCAGGCGGTCCTGATCCTGCGCCTCGCGGATTGCGCCAAGTAGTTCGCGATGGCGGTCCAGAACCTGGGAAACATTCAGGCCGGGGGCGGACCGGGCAAGACGGCCGGCCCGAAACTCGATGATATCCGAGCCGCTGAGTTCAGCCTCAATTCGCGCGCGCCGTATCCGCAATTCCAGGAGTTTTTGCGCCAGGGCAGTGCGTTCGTTTTGCAGGTCGGTGGTGTCCAGGAACAGCAGTGGAGCGCCCTCGCGGACCGATGCGCCCTCCTTCGCCGGAATGCTGGCAACCATGCCGCCATGCAGGCTCTGGATGAAAAGCGTGGGCTCAGACAATTCGACATGGCCGCGCGTGATCACTGCTGCTGACACATTCGTAAACGCCGCCCAGGAACCAAACCCGGCGATCAGAACCACAAGCGCGCACAGGCCCAGCCGCACGTACCGTTGTGTTGGCCCGGGTTTTGCCGTCTCGCAATGCGTCACCCGGTCCATCGCGTTTGCCCCGGGTTCAGGCCAGCCGCGCCGCGATGCGCGCTGCCTTTCGGTTTGCTTGCCGGCTGACCAAAAGACCTGACGTAGCCACGATCAAGAACAAGGTGCAGATCGACATGATCCAGCAATGCGCGATGGCGCGTGCACAAGACGACAGCCGCGCCGGTTGCGGTCAGGTCATTGATCATCTCGACCAGCGCTTCAATTCCCGCGGTGTCGAGGTTGTTTGCAGGCTCATCAAGGACCACAACCTCAGGCGCGCCATAGATGGCCCGCGCCAGTCCGATTTTTTGCAGGAGAGCGCCCGGCAATGGCACCGTTTGAGGTCCGATCCGGGTTTCGTACCCGTCCGGCAGCCCCATGATCGCATCATGGGCGCCGGCCGTGATGGCGCATCGGGCGACGTCCGCCGGGGTTGCGCCCTCATCGAACCCGCATATGGCGTCGGCAATGGTGCCCGATGGAAAACTGATCTGTTGGGGCAGGTATCCTGCGCGCAGCCTTTCAAGGCGTGCGCCGTTGGTTGCAATGTTGACGCCGGCGACATTCAAGGATCCGCCGGCCACCGGTATCAGGCCGCAAATTGCCCTTGCCAGTGTCGATTTGCCTGAGCCCGACGGCCCGACTATGGCAAGTGAGCGCCCAGGCGGAAGCCGAAACGTTGCCATTCTTATTGCCGCCTGCGATCCGGGCGCCGGGAAAATTGTGGCCTGACGCGCCGAGATGCCTTCGGTGCCGGGCAACCCCGCCGATGCCGGTTTTTGTGGATCGGCACGGCGCAGGAACCGCCCGAGCCGCGCCCGGGCGGCAAGGAAGGCACGCAAAAGGGCCATGTTCTGGGTAATCATGTCCGGCGTGCTCAGCGCGCGTGCAAGCAAGACCGTTGTTGCGATGATTGCGCCGGGGGTCAGTTGTTGTTGCAAGACAAGATAGGCCGCGTAGCCGACAATGGCGGACTGCAGGATGGCCCGCAAGGTCTGGGCCATGGTCATCACGAAAGACAGCCGGTCTTCGTGCCGGATGCGGCGCGCTCCTTGAGCGTGGAAGTCACCTCGCCATCTGGCCATGAGTGATTGTTGGAACCAGCCGCCTTGCTGCAGAGAGCGATCACGCAACACCGAATCGGCCCGAATCCCGGCCTGATTGTCGCCCGGACCGCCGGCCGCGCCTGCATAGATTGCCGCCGCCGGCAAAAGAAACAGCGCCAAGCCCACAACGGCAAAAGCCCCCAGCGCCGGGTGCAGAAAGGCGATGGCCAGAATGAAGAACGGCACCCAGGGCGCGTCGAGAATGGCCATGAGCAGCGGTGAGGAAAAAAACCGTCGGATGATGTCGAGATCTTCAATCGCATCGGCCACATCGCGGGCGTTGGCCGGGCCGGCACTGGCGGCAGCACGTTCCAGCGATTGGGCAAGCGCGCCTGCAACCTTGTCGCCGAGACGGGCGGCGATTCGTTTGCGTGAATGATCAAGGATGCCCATGATCAGAAACAGAAACACCATCAAGACGCCAAGTGCGATCAGCGTTTCAACAGATCCGCTGTTCAGCACTCTGTCATAGACCTGCAATGCAAACAGCGGGCCGGTGAGCAACAGCAAATTGACAAACGCTCCAAAGACAAGGACGACGCCAAGAGCGGGCGCCTGCAAACGCAGGACGGACCATGGCCCGGTATGGCCCCCCTGGTTGCTTGAATGGTTTTCGAATTTGCTCAAATGTGGCAGCTTTCAATCCCCGGTGCAGATGCAGGCGTTCTCTTTCACGCTGCCGGTGATTAACCACAAGAATTGCTGCGGCGAGGTTAACACAAGCGTTTTGCAAACCATTTGATTCTATGAAAGACATTGGCTACGTCGCCAAACGAGGGTTCAGGATCAGCAAATGCGCATCAGAAACCGGGTAACGATCTTTGTCTTGATGGCCGCTCTTGCGGCGCTGACGGCCTGTGGCGGGCCGGATGTCGCAAGCGGAATTTACGATCCGCTGGAACGGCAGAACCGGGCGGTGCACGAATTCAACCGCGACGTTGATCGCGCTCTTTTGCGCCCGACGGCAAATGCCTACGGAACAGTCTTGCCGGAACCGGTTCGAAATGGCGTGGGGAATGTCGCGGCCAACCTTTCCCTTCCCGGAAGCATTCTGAATGACCTTCTGCAATTCAACATCGAAGATGCGATGCACAATTCTGTCCGGCTGATTGTGAATTCCACAATCGGGCTCGGGGGTCTGATTGATGTTGCCCAAGCCTCTGGCGTGCCGGCACGCAACAGCGATTTCGGCGAAACCCTGCATGTCTGGGGAGCCAGGGAAGGCGCCTATCTGGAACTGCCGTTTGTCGGCCCTTCAACCACGCGTGACACGGTGGGGATGGTGGTTGATCTTTTCATCGACCCGCTGAACTCGGTGGTGCCGCCGAAAGACAGGTATGTGCTGCCGGTTGTGGCCGCAGCGTCCAAGATCGGTGACCGCTATCGTTTCAAATCGACGGTAGACTCGATACTGTACGAGAGCGCAGACAGTTACGCGCAGGCGCGGCTGTTGTATCTTGAAAACCGGCGCTTCCAGCTTGGCGCTGAAGCTGGGGCTGGTGCAGAAGAACTTTACGAGGATTTGTATGAAGGTCTCATACCCGAATGACATTGCCCGCCGCCGGTTTCTGGCGGGAACGGCGGCTGCCGTGCTGCTTGCGTCAAGTGCCGGCCCGGCGTTTGCGCTGAGTGAAGCCGAGGCCAAGGCCCTGGTTGACCGGGTCGTTGCCGACATCAACAAGATCATTTCTTCGGGCAAGCCCGAAACGAAGATGTATCGAGATTTCGAGAATGTGTTCGCCAAATACGCCTATGTCTCCGGCATTGCGCGCACGGTTCTCGGGCCGCCGGCCCGCAGTGCCAGCAAGTCGGAGATGGCCGCCTTCACCAAGGCGTTTCAGGGCTACATGGGGCGCAAGTATGGCAAGCGGTTCCGCGAATTCATTGGCGGCAAGATCATCGTTCAGGACGCGCGCAAACTGAAATCGTTTTACGAGGTGAAAACCACGGCAATTCTCGCCGGGGAACCGCCGTTCGAAGTGACGTTCATGGTTTCGGATGTCTCTGGCAAGGGACTGTTCTTCGACATGCTGATTGAAGGGATCAGCCTTTTGAAGGCCGAGAAATCCGAAATCGGCGCGATGCTCGACAAGCGGCGCGGGAACCTGTCCAAGTTGATCGAAGATCTGAACAAGGCGGGCTAGCGGTCGCGTTTGCCAAAAAGTGCCTGCAGGAAATTGTCAATGAACTGGCCGTCGTTGGCTTGTGCAGGCGGGGCCGGCGTTTCGATGCCCGGCCCGGTCGGGTAGGGCAGCGCGACAGGCGGCTCAGCCGGGCGGATCATCGGCAACGGGCGCGGCGGCAGGTCTTCGTGCACCCGCACCATGACTTCGCGCCAGATCGCGGCAGGCAGCCCGCCCCCTGTTACACCCGAAAGCGGCGTGTTGTCGTCATAGCCCATCCAGACACCCGCCACATAATCGGCAGTGAACCCGAGGAACCACGCATCGCGCGCGCCCTGTGTCGTTCCGGTCTTGGCGGCCATTTCACGGTCGGGCAATCTTGCGCGCCGGGCCGTGCCGCCTTCGACCACCTGGTTCATCATGTAGATCAGCTGCTCGGCCGATTGCGGGGTGATCACCCGTTCGCCGATGCCGCCGCCCTCTGTCATCAGTGGCTCCTGTTCGCCCTGCAGGCGCAGCTCGACCAGCCCGTATGGCGTGACCGACGAGCCGCCGTTCAGGATGCCGGCATAGGCGCCGGTCATCTCCAGCAAGGTCGACTCGGATGCGCCCAGTGCCAGCGCCGGCCCCAGGGCAAGGTCGCTTTCGATGCCAAATTCGCTGGCTACCGTGCGCACATTGTCCAGCCCGACAGCCTGCGACAGCCGCACGGCGGGAATGTTCAGCGAGTATTTCAACGCATCCGTCAGCGTGACGGGGCCGCGAAATTTCTTGTCGTAGTTGCGCGGGCTCCACGGCCCGGAGCCGGGAATGTCGATCGTGATCGGCTCATCCAGTATCGTGTCGTCATAGCGGTAGCCAAGCTCCAGCGCGGTTGCATAGACAAACGGCTTGAAGGATGATCCGGTCTGGCGTTTCGCCTGGATGGCGCGGTTGAACTGCCCCGCCACGCCCTTGAACTTGCGCCCGCCAACCATGGCGCGCACCGCGCCGTCGGCCGACATCACGACAATTGCCGCCTGCACCTGCGAGCCGTCTTTCAGGCGCTCGTCCAGGACCTTCTGCAACCCTTCCTCGGCCGCGGTCTGGATACGTTGATCGAACGTCGTGCGGATCACGACGTCTTCAGTCGTGTCGCGCGTCAGGAAGGACGGCCCGCTTTCCATGACCCAGTCGGCGAAATAGCCGCCCGCGCGCGCCTCGGCCGCCGCGGACAATTCCGCTGGGTTTGCGCGGGCGTCCTGTGCTTCGCCGGGCGAAAGGTAGCCCTGTTCTTCCATCAGCCCGATGATCAGGTTTGCCCGGTCCTGCGAGCGCTGCAGGTTGCGTGTCGGCGCATAGCGCGAGGGGGCTTTCAGCAACCCGGCCAGCATTGCGGCTTCGGCCGGGGTCACATTGGCTGCCGACTTTCCGAAATACCGCTGGCTCGCGGCTTCGAAGCCGCGCGAGCCGGCGCCAAGGAAGGCGCGGTTCAGGTAGATCGTCAGGATTTCGTCCTTGGTGTAGCTCGCCTCCAGCGCAAACGCGTAAACCGCTTCCTTGACCTTGCGCCAGAGCGAGCCTTGCCGGCAGTCGGCCTCATAGGCCGTTTCGCTTTCCCACTTGTTCGGGTCGAACGGCACGCCAAGGCACAGCAGCTTGGCTGTCTGCTGGGTGATGGTCGAGCCGCCGTTGCCTGACAGCGGCCCGCGCCCTTCGGCAAGGTTGATGCGAACTGCAGATGCAATCCCGCGCGGGCTGACGCCAAGGTGGCGGTAAAAACGGCGGTCTTCCGTCGCGACCACCGCGTTCCTGAGGTTGGGCGACACGGTGTCGGCGGTGATCTGCCCGCCGAACTGCTCACCGCGCCAGGCAAACACTTCGTTGTTGCGGTCCAACAGGGTGACGGACCCGCGCGCGCGCGCGTCCAGCAGGTCTTCGACAGGTGGTAGCGTCGTGTAGAAATAGCCCACGCCGAGCGCCAGAAGAATGGCCAGCACAGCAGTGCCGCGAAGGGCCAGTCGCCATGTCAGGCGGAAAACCCAGGCGAAGGTTCCGCGCAGCAAACGGGTCAGCCATGACCCCTTGCGCCCGCTGCGGCGTGCCGGTCTGGCCCTGGCTTTGGGCTTTCGGCTGCGTGCGGCCGGTTTCGCCGGCTTGCGCTTGGGTTTTTTCGTATAGCGCTTGTCGGCCACAAGGACCGGGCGCTTTTTCTTTCCGGACCCGCTCATGAGGTCTCCAGTGCCTGCTCATAGGTTTTTCAGGTAGTCACTGGCGCAGGGATTGAAAGGGTGCAACCCCGATTCCGTAAAAACCCCGCATCGCACAAAAATTGTGCGACCGCCCAAAAAAACGCCAAAATAGTGAACTGGCCCGGTCTGCGGACACAATGTCGCGGCCGTTGCAGGGCCGATTTCTTGTCAAATTCCGGGGCGCTGCAATGGAAGGGGGGCGAATTCTTGAGAGAACTGCCTGCCCACAGGAAGGATAAGACGTGAAACTGATCATCGCAGCAATCAAACCATTCAAGCTAGAGGAGGTCCGTGAAGCGCTCACCCAGGTTGGCGTGCGCGGCATGATGGTCTCCGACATCAAGGGGTTCGGCTCGCAGTCGGGCCATACCGAG
>JALSJL010000438.1 GCA_026989405.1 Marinosulfonomonas sp.
GCCGCGACCGTGGACATGAAGCCGATGCCCGCGCCCAGTTCCAGCACCGTATCGTCGGGGCCGACAAGGGCGCGGATGGCCTCGAATTCCTTGAGCTCGTAGGTCTTGGCGCGCAGCATCCGGCGCAGTTTCGGGCTGAGAACGGCCGGATCGTCGGGAAACAGCAACCCGCGGGAGCGGATAAAGGCAGGCGCGGTATCCGCTGTGGCGGTCGGGGTGGCGGTCGGGGATGTGTGGGCCATGTCGTCAGCTCTCCATGTCGAGGGCAAGCGCGTAGGCCACGCGCTCCATCTCTGTCAGTTGCGTGTCGAGCGCTTGTTGCAGCAGTTCGCGGAATTCGGGCACGTCGCGCAGTTCGGCGGCCTTGGCGCGGTGCCAGTCCACGGCCTTGCGGTGCAGAGCGGCCAGCTTCGGGTCGCCCAGCAGCGCGCTCATTTCCATGTTCAGCCGGTCGAGGTTGCGCTGGATCGTCAGATCCTTGTGGTCCGACCAGTCCATCCGCACCCAGTAGTTCAGCCCGATCGAGCGATCGACATGCAGCGCCCGCCCGCGCTGGCGCTTGATCAGAAAACTCTCGGCCGAGCGCAGCGCATAGTGGTTGAGCTGGATCAGGTCATACCCGACCGAGCGCAGTTCCGAGCGCCAGCCCCTTTCCTTGACCGCCTCGCCCATTGGCTGGCCCGAACCGTTGACCCACAGCACCTTGTCGCGCTTGGCTTCGATCAGCTTGTTGGGGCGGTGGCAACTGAGCTTTTCGTAGGCGCCGATGTTCTTGACCATGGTCTTGAAGCCCCAGACCGTGTGTGGTTTCGGGCAGTATTTCGGCGCGCAGCTGTCGAACTGTCCGATCACCGGGCGGTCTTCGAAACGCACGACCCCGTTGTGGCCGAACATCCGCCAGGTCATCGCGACATTGGTCGCCTCTGGCACCCGTTCGAGAAAATCGGCCACCGTGCCGTTGCCGCAGCGCACGTTGATGAACTCGTCAACGTCGATGTGGATCACCCATTCGGCGTTGCGGATCAGCGGCTCTTTCAGCGACTGGTTCAGCGCGTATTGTTGCGGCGAATTGCCCTTCCAGGCGTCGTTGTTGCGGTGCTGGACGTGGCCCATGTCCTGCAGGCGGTCCAGGATTTCGCTGGTCCGGTCTTCGCATCCGTTGGTGTAGATGATGAAATTGTCGATGCCGATGGCCCGGTGGTAGGCGACCCATTCGACGATATAGGGGCCTTCGTTCTTCATGCAGCCGACGATGACATTGCCGCTGTTGCCGGCCGGCAGCTTTCGTGCAGGGACGGGGGCGTATTGCGCGGCCAGTTCGGCTTCGTTCACCCGGCCGATGTTGTTGTGCGGGGCAAAGCGGCCGCCGGCAAGCTTGTTGAAATTGGCAAGCGCCAGCGGCGGAAGGGCCGCCGACGGGGCCGGTGTCGCCGGTGTTGCCGGGGCGGTTTCGGCCCCCGGGGCCGGGGCGCCGCCTTGCAGTTCTTCGCGCGTGGCACTGTCGATGATCGGCAGGAAAACGGTGAAATACTGGGTTGCGCGAAAGCCGCCTTCGGGCGCGGCCTCTTGCCAGGGCGCACCGGCGGGCGGTGGGGCGAAGGCGCCCTTGTCCAGGGCCGGATGGCGCCTGAGCAGGGCCGCGTTGTCTTTTGCGAACCGGCCGGAGACGGCAGCCAGGCTGGCCGGGTCGATCGGCGGGCCGTCCCATTCCAGCTTTTTCAGCAATCGGCGCCAGAGCGGCCGGCGGATGCGCCGCCCGGACCTGAGCGCCTGGGCAAACAGCCGGTTCATGGCGCGCGCGCGCGCCAGCGTTGCCGCTGACGGGGCGGGCCGCGCCGCCGACGGGCTGATCTTGCCGACACCGCGCGAGAGGCCGAAGGCGGCGTCGATTTCACCGGCCAGATCGGGGCTGTGAAACACCTGCGCGTCATAGCTGCGCAACTGCAGGGCGCCGGTGCCGAACTCGGCCTCCCAACTGTCGCACAGCGCGCCGTAGTCAAGCCAGAACGGCGCGCCCTGAACTTCAGGCATGTCATTGTGGCCCGGCGCCATCTGCGCCCAGTCCTCCAGCGCCGCGGCACGCCAGTCGGGGGCATCCAGTTTCGACAATTCATGCGCCAGCGACCGGGTGCGCCCATCAAGGATCTGCGACCCGTAGTGGTGCACCAGCGCGCGCGATTGTTCCTGGACATGGGCAATCAGGCGGATGTCGTCGCTGAACTCGTGCAGAAAGTCACGCAGCCGGGCCAGTTCGCTCTGGCGATGCAGCGACGCGCCAAGCTGGCTGGCCGACAGGATCAGCGTCTGCGGGCGGGCGGCGGCGATTTCATCGCGCAGCCCGCGGCGCAGTTCGTCGCGCAACTGTCGCTGGGCCTGGGCCGAGGCAAACCCGCGCGACCAGCGCAACGGGTCGATGTGGTCGCTGTCGCTCATGGCCATGAACAACCGGGTGTGATTGCTGCGCCCCGGCGTGCGGGGATACAGCACAGCCTGCGTTGCCAGCCGCTCGCGTTTGTCGGCAAGGGCAGCCTGAAGCGGCTCTGCGCCGCAGTTCGGCAGGCCGATATGCAGGATGATGCGCATCAGGTCACATCGTCGCCAGTCTGTTTTTCAGACGTGGTTCCAGAGGCTTGCCGGCGTATGTTCACGTTGGCAACACCCCACCAGTCAACCTCGATCCCGAGAAATTCGGACAGCTTCTGGCGCGCCGTGTCGCTTTCCACATCAAGCTCCAGGAAATCATCATCGCCCCGAAAGACCTGCCGGCAAAAGGCGGCGTGTCCCTCGATCCAGCGGATGCGTTCGGCATCGGTCTTGCCGTAGGGCTGTGGCAGGCCCGGGATTGCGCTGTCGGGAAGGCGACGGCGGCCAAGGTCGGACCAGCGGCGCATGCTGTCGGATATTTTCGCAGCATCGCGCATGGTCAGCACGAAGCGCGCGCCGGGGTGATGGCGGCGGATCGCCTCGATCAGGCCCCAGTCGGTTTGCGGCCACAGGTTGAAGCCTTGCCGCACGATGTCGATCTCGGCGAACACGTCGTAGTTTTCCATCAGCGCCAGCGGGTCGCCGCTGTCGAAATAGGCGTGATACATCAGGTTGCCGACAAAGCCGAAATGCGTGGCGTTTTTGTCGCCGCGGCGGATGCGCCAGTCAGCCACCCGAAGCCCGGCCCGGCCAAGCGCCTGGCCGAAGGTTGTGGTGCCCGATTTGGGCAAGCCCAGATTGATGACGCGAAGCCGGTGTTTCATGGGCCGGGCAGCCCCTGTTCCAGCATCTCGATCATGCGCGCCTCGACCGGCGGGATGGTGGGCGCCTCGGCAAGCGTCCGGCGCAGCGCCACATAGCCGGGGTCGGCCAGCAGCGCCGCGATCTTTTCGCGGTGGCGCGCAACGCATCTGTCGTGCAGCGCACCAATGCCGTCAAGCCTTGCGAGCGCGGCCATCTCTGCGCGCAGGCGGGGCTCGTAGCGCAGAATGCTGTCGTCGAGATAGCTGGCGTCGTTGCGGTCGCGCCAATAGGCATCATCGAAATCGCGGTTCTCGCGGTTCACATCGCCGCGCGCGTTCTTGACGAGGTAGCTGTCAAGCGAGCGCAGCGCATAGTGGTTGAGCGTCGCGAACCGGCGCGCGCCATGGGCCGGAAACCGGCGGATACGGCGCTTGTTCGCGGCGACCAGGAACTTGTGCGGCACCGGATTGCCCGAGCCGTCGCTCCAGCGCGGATAGCGCGCGCGGGCAATCGACTTGCGAAAAAACGGCCGGTGCGCCCCGTAATACTGCAACGGAAAATCGTGCCGGACCAGGGTCTTGACCTCAATTGCCAACTGGTCGCACCAGATGTCGGGATTGTGGGAATGCAGGAACTGGGTGATCACCGGTTCATCGCTGAAGGTCTCGACGCCGTGGTTTGCGAAAAACTGAAAGTTCAGGGAAATCGCCTGCGGGTCGCCGCAGGCCTCGACCAGTTCGGGGATCGTGCCGTCGCCGACATGGATGTTCAGAAACTCGTCGACATCGGCGATCCACACCCAGGCGGCATCCAGCACGATGTCTTCCTGGCGCGCGGCCTTGAGCGCTTCCATCTGGTAATTGCGCCCCTGGGCCGGGTTGGGCAGGTGCGTGACGATGCCGTGCTGCGCCAGCGCGTCTAGCAGGCTGTCGGTTCCGTCATCGCAATCGTTTGAATAGAAAAGAAAATCCGTCACGCCGATCACCCGGTTGAAGGCGATCCATTCCAGCAGGAACGGCCCTTCGTTCTTGACGCATGTGACGGCGGTGATCTTCACTCTGGTGGTTCCTGCCTCATTACGCGCCTGCCGCGCGCGCCCGGCCCGGGCCGTTCCGGTTGGCGAATCGTTTCACCTGGCCGGTCCGGTGTCAACGGGACCGGGCCGGCTTTCGGGTTTTTGGTCGCCGGTGTCACGGGTCGGACTCGGTTTCTGCCCGGCCGGCTCCCCGGCTTTCACGCGAAGGAACTGTCGCCCCTTTTCGCGCGCGCGCGCCATCATCGCCTGTTTGACCTGTCGGAACCGGGGGATCTGCCATGGCGTGTCGGGGTCGATGAAGCCGTTTTCGGCCAGGGTCTGGCGCGCCTGTTCAAAATCCAGCTGGCCGAAGGAATACCGGCCGGGGCTGGACTTGTGGTCGGGGATCCAATCGGCCACCACGGCATTCACCAGCACCGGCTTGATCCCCGCGAAATGCCTGATCTGGTTGGCAAGCCCGAGAAACACGTTGGAATTGCGCCGCAACACGACGGCGGCCTTCTGCGTGTCGTTGGCGACAAACCCGAACAGGTGAAAGGCCGAACCGTCCGGCCCGATGATCTTTTCGGCCGCCCGGTATCGGGCGATCTGCTGGCCAAGCGTTTCGGTCTGCGGGTGGTAGGCCACATAGCCCGATTTTTCCAGGTTGGCCTCGAGCATGTCTTCCAGGACGATGCTGCCTTCCTGTCCGCCCAGGCGCGAGCGGCTGAGATACAGGCGCGGCGGGCCGTCGGGCTTGATGCCGGGTGCGAAGGCCCGGGCCATGTAGGCGCGAAAGGCCGGCGTGCCGGCGGCGATTGCACCCAGGCCAAAGCCCTGGCCGGGCACGATCAGGTCTTCGACCTGCGTCGGCTGGTCCAGGATCTGCACCGGGATGGTGATGCCCAAAAGGTCGAAAAATTCCTTTTGGTAGCCCTTCAGCGCAGGCTGTTCATCAGGTCGTTTCGGAATGAAAACAATGCTTTCCACATTTTTCTTGATGTGATCCAGCGCCCAGAGCCGGCTGATGGATTCGGCCAGGAAATGCCCGAAGTGCGACCAGAGTTGCCCGGCAAAGAGGTGCCGGCCGGCCAGTGTGCGGGCCGCTTTGACGGGGCCTTCGGGCTCTGTCATCAGCGCCCGCGCGCCGCGCCATGTGGCGCTGTGTGCGCAGAACCGGCCGGCATTGTCGATCACCCCGCAATCCTGCGTCAGCGCGGATGTGATCGGCGGAACCACGATGGCATCTTGCAACGTCACGATGTCCTGCGACCAGCCGCCATCGGGCGATGGCGGGCATGGGTCGGGCCGGGTATTGGCTGGCGAAGCGGGTTTTGCGTGCATCTGCTCAAGTCCTCCAGGGCCCGGTCTGGCGCCGGGTTGGCCCCCGGATACTGCATTTTCAGCCCGCGGCGAAGCAGTTTTTCGCCAGATTGGCCGCCTGCGCGCCAAACGCCCCGGGTTGTGATCCGCGCCGGATCGGGCCAGACTGGGCGGGTCAGCCAATTTGGCGCCCCGCGCCCCGGAGCGATCGACCGATGTCAGACCCCGCAAACAGCCCGCCGACCGTCGCCGCAGCCGCCCTGTCCTGGCACCGGGCCGGCAAGGGGGCCGCGCTGGCCTTCGTGCTGGAAACCTGGGGCTCGGCGCCGCGGCCCGTCGGCGCGATGATGGCGGTGTCGGCGGACGCGCAAATGGCCGGATCGGTCTCTGGCGGCTGCATCGAGGGCGAAGTCGTCCACGAGGCGCTGGAGGCGATCGAAGAGGGCCGCGCGCGGGTGCTGGACTATGGCGTCAGTGACGCCGATGCGATCGGGCTGGGGCTGGCCTGTGGCGGGCGCATCCGCATCCTGGTGGAGCCGGTGGCCGAAGGCGCATTGCGCGCCGGCCTGCTGGCCGAAATGGTGGCCGCCCAAAGCCGGCGCGAACCTGTCGCCTACAGCGTCACGCCGGGCCTGGGCGACGGCGTGCTCTTGCGTCCCGAACGCCTTGCGCCGGATGATCCGGCCCTGCAACTCTTTGCGCGCGACAGATCCGCCATGGTGGATGGCCGCTTCGTTGCGGTCATCAACCCGCCGCTGCGTCTGGCCGTTGTCGGAGCGGTCCACACAGCCCAGGCCCTTGTGGCCATGGCCGGCGCTGCAGGTTTCGATGTGAGCGTGATCGACCCGCGCGAGGCATTCGCATCGCCCGAGCGCTTCCCCGGTGTCTCTCTGGTCCATGACTGGCCCGATGAAGCGCTGGCAGGCTTCGGGCTGGACGGGCGCGTAGCCGTGGTGACCCTGACCCATGATCCGAAACTGGACGACCCGGCAATCATCGAAACGCTGCGCTCGGATGCTTTCTACCTTGGTTGCCTCGGCTCGACCCGGACCCATGCCAAACGGCTGGACCGGTTGCGCAAGGCCGGTGTGGACGACGCTGACCTTGCGCGCATCCATGCCCCGGTCGGGCTTGATATCGGCTCTGTCACACCGGGTGAGATCGCGATTTCGATCCTTGCCGAAATCGTGGCTGTCCTGCGCGGCAACCACTGACCGGCGCCGCCTTCATCTTGCCCAAATACTCCCGCCGGAGGCGCCCCGAGCGCCCGCAGGGCGCGAGATAAATGGCGTGGCGCCGCAGGCGCCTCAATCTTCCAGCGTGATCAGGGCGTGGCGCTTCTTGCCCGCGCTCAGCTTGACGGGCGAAGCCAGCGCCCTGGCATCCAGCATCAAGCCGGCATCGCGCAATGGCTCGTCGTCCAGCCGCGCGCCGCTGTCGGCGATCAGCCGCTTGGCAGCCTTGCCCGATTCCACCAGCCCCGAGCGCACCAGAAGCTGCACGACCGAGATCCCGTCGCCGACATCCTCGGCGCTCAGCGCAAGCGTCGGCAGATCGTCGCCGGTGCCGCCCTTTTCAAACACCTCGCGCGCCGTCGCCTCGGCCGCCGCCGCCGCCTCGGCCCCGTGGCACAGCGTTGTGACCTCGCGGGCCAGCCTGATCTTGGCCTCGTTGATTTCCGAGCCCTCCAGCGCCCCGAGGCGCTCGCATTCCTCGACCGGCAGCTCGGTGTAAAGCTTCAGGAACCGCCCGACATCGGCATCGGTGGTGTTGCGCCAGTATTGCCAGAATTCATAGGGGCTCAGCATCTCGGCATTGAGCCAGACCGCGCCGCCCGCGCTCTTGCCCATCTTCTTGCCGTCAGAGGTGGTCAGAAGCGGCGTGGTCAGCCCGAACACCTCGACCCCGCGCATGCGCCGGGTCAGGTCGATGCCGTTGACGATATTGCCCCACTGGTCCGAGCCGCCCATCTGCAAGAGACAGCCGTAGCGCCGGTTCAGTTCCATGAAATCATAGGCCTGCAGGATCATGTAGTTGAATTCGAGAAAGCTCAGCGACTGCTCGCGTTCCAGCCGCAGCTTCACGCTGTCGAAGCTGAGCATCCGGTTGACGGAAAAATGCCGCCCGACGTCACGCAGAAACTCGAGGTAGTTCAGCCCGTCGAGCCATTCGGCGTTGTTGACCATGATGGCATCGGAAGGGCCGTCGCCAAAGCTCAGGTACTTGTCGAACACCTGCCGGATGCCCGCGATGTTCTCATCGATCTGCTCGGGGCTGAGTAACGGGCGTTCATCGGCGCGGTCGGTCGGGTCGCCCACCTTGGTCGTGCCCCCGCCCATCAGCGCGATCGGCCGGTGCCCGGTTTTCTGCAGCCAGCGCAGCATCATGATCTGGATCAACGAGCCCACATGCAGCGATTTCGCCGTTGCGTCAAAGCCGATATAGCCCGGCACCACCCCCTTGTTCAGCGCATCGTCAAGCCCCTGATAATCGGTGCAGTCGGCCAGGAAGCCGCGCTCGATCATCACGTTCAGAAACTCCGATTTGGGCTGGAAGGTCATCGCTGTTTTGTCCATTCTGACGGTTGAGCCCCCTCTATAGCGGCGGGCGTGCGGAAGGAAAAGCCATGCCGGAACACAAAGCGGTCTGGGCGCTGGGGGCCTCTTCGGATGTGTCCCTGTCGGGTATCAGCGCGGCAACGGTCCTTGGCGACGGCCATGACGTCTTTGCGCTGGGGCAGGCTGCGTTCAGGCCCTATACCGGGGCCGAGCGGGACATGCTGCGCGCGGCCCTTGGCCAATGGTCCGGCCCCGATGTCGAGGCCGCCGCCGAAGTGGTCGAAACCGCGCATGGTGAATTGCTGGCCGGGTTTTCCGGTTGCGAGCTTGTGGGCTTTGACGGGCATGTGCTGGCCCATGACCCGGCCGGGGCGCGCCGGCTGCAGCTGGGCAACGGCGCGTTGCTGGCCGAATTGCTCGGCCGCCCGGTCGTCTGGGATTTTCACAGCGGCGACATGGAACTGGGCGGGCAGGGCGCGCCGCTTGCGCCGTTTTTTTTGCATGCGCTTGCGCGCCACGGTGACATCGGCCGTCCGGTGGTGTTTGTCGACACCGGCGCGACGCTTGCGATGACACGGGTCGATCCGGGCCGGCAGACGCCCGAGGAGCCGGGGGCGGTATTTGCCTTCGAAGCGGGCCCCGGGCCGGAAGCCGTAGCACCGTTTCTGCCGGAGGCTCAAGGGGTTGGCGATGTCCCGCTCGATGGTGGCCGGGTCTGCCATGACACGCTGGAGCGGTATCTGGGCGGGGCGTGGTTTTCGCGTCTTCCACCGAAATCGGTCCCGACCGGGCAAGTCCGGGCCCTGGCGGACGAGCTGTGCGCCCTTGCCCCCGCCGACCGGCGCGCAACGATGCGCGCGATCACCGCAAGAACGGTGCAACGGGGGCTTGAGCTTTTTGACCGGAGGCCGGACAGTGTCATTCTGTATGGCCCGCACAGGGATGACGCGACACTGCGCGACGCGCTGGCAAGGGACTGCCGCTGCGATGTGCTTGCGACAGAGCAGTTGGGCCTGGATGGCGAGCACATGCGCGCCCGCGCCATCGCCCATCTTGCGCTGCGCGTGGCGCGCGGTCTGACCACGAGTTGTCCGGCCACAACCGGGGTGGCAGCGGCTGTCGGCGGCGGGCGTCTCAGCCGGCCGAGCGGGCAGTTCCCGGCGGCGGGGCCCCTGGCAGGGGGGCTCTGACAAAAGTTGCGGCGCCCGGGTTCTTGAACCGGCGAAAACAGACCCCAAGTGCAGGGCAAGCCACTGGGGCGAATAACAATGAAAGAGAGACAGTCATGTTGAACATCAAGGAAACCAGCGCGCTGATCGACCGTCTGTCAGCGCTCGAGGGGCCGGTGCTTTCGGTCTATGCCGACGTCAATCCGGCCAACCCCGACAACAGGGGCAATGCCTGGCGGGTGCGGATCAAGAAGGCCCTGATGGATATCCCCGACATTCACAAGCGCACCGAGCACCGCCCGTCGCTTTTCGAGGCGATCATGGAACTGGTCGACCAGGACCGCCCGGATGCGCGCACCCTGGCTCTGTTTGCAAAGCAGAACCATCTGGGAAAGACCTTTGTCGAGCGCGTCGATCTGGATGTTGACCTGCCGGTTGTCGACCTGCGGGCGGGTCGGGTCGACGCCCGCTATGGCGAGCCGTGGATCCTTCCGCTGGTCTATGCGCTCGATGAATATGAGCGCACGGCGGTCCTGCATCTGGACGGGTCCAGGTGGCGCCTGTTCGAGCTGTTCATGGGCGACATCCGGGAAGTCGACGACATTTTCGCCGAACTGGACGATGAAGACTGGAAAGAACTGAAAGAGGCCGCCAGGTTCATTCGCAGCGGCGAGTTGCGGGTCAAGGTCGAGCCGGACCTCTCCGGGTCGACCAGGGACAGCTGGTCAAAAAAGATGGGCCACTGGCGCCACAAGCTGTATGTCCGCCTGGCGCGTCTGCTTGACAAGGCCCTGCGCGCCATGGGCGCCGACCGGCTGGTGCTGATGGGCGACGATGCCGAAACCACGGTCTTCAGGAATACGCTGCCCGGGCATCTGCGCGACCGGGTCGTGGCGTTGGTGCCCAACCCGAAAGACCTGAACAACCCCCGTATCGGCGACATCAAGAGCCGCGTCCTGCCGGTTCTCGAAGAGGCCGAACGCGCCGCCGAAATGCAGTTGCTGGACGAGATCCGCGAACAGCCCGGCATCTGGGGGCTTGGCAAGACCCTCGACGCCCTGCAGATCGGTCAGATCGACACGCTGGTCGTGCCCTACGACACTGACGCGACGTTCTGGACCTGCCCGGACGACGGCCTGATGGCAGCCGACCCGGAGGTTCTGGAGGCGTTCTGCGACGACATCGAGGAAGTCGCACTGCGCGAGCGCGTGTTCCAGTTGACACGCGACTACGGCAC
>JALSJL010000439.1 GCA_026989405.1 Marinosulfonomonas sp.
GGCGTTGGGGTTCTCGATTGAAGACTGCCGCGCCTTGCTGGCGCTGTATGAGGACGAAACCCGCGAAAGCGCCGATGTCAAACGCATCGCCAACGAACATCTCGCTCGGATCGAGGAGAAAATTTCCGACCTGATTTCCATGCGGGATACCCTGACGCACCTGATCAAGGAATGCGCTGGCGACCATCGGCCGGATTGTCCGATCCTGGAAGATCTGGGAACCTTCAAGTAAGCGCGCCGGCGTTCCCACATCAGACACCCGCACAACTCCGCACACGCCATTTCGAGCAAAGGAATAACACCATGCTGAACAGACGCACATTCATGACAGGCCTTGGTGCCGGTATGGCCTTGGCATCTGGCCTGTCGCCGACGTGGGCGCGTGAAAACCGGCAGACCCTTGCGATGCCACCGCTGCTTGACGCAACCAGGAGTGGCCGGTTCGAATTGAATGCAATGGCCGGGTCGGTGAATTTTCTTGGCGGCGCTGAAAGTCGCACCTGGGGTTTCAGCCAGCCCTATCTGGGACCAACCCTCCGGCTGTCTTCATCCGGAGAGACGCATGCGCGTGTGGAAAACCGCCTGAAGGAAGCAATTTCGGTCCATTGGCATGGCCTGATCATTCCCGGTAATGTCGATGGTGGGCCACATCAGCCGGTCCGACCGAAAGAGACATGGGAGCCGGTTCTGCCGATTGCGCAGGCCCCGACGACCCTTTGGTATCATTCGCATATTCACGGAAAGACGGCAGAGCAGGTCCACCACGGCCTGGCAGGGGTTCTGCAACTGACCGATGGAAAGGATGACGAGCGTGGCCTGCCATCGGATTATGGGGTGGATGACCTGACTTTGATCCTTCAGGATCGGCGTTTCGATTCGCGTGGGCGCACCAGTTACGACCCCGGCATGGAAGACCTGATGATGGGTTTTGCTGGTGACACCATGTTGATCAACGGCCAGTTTGCGCCGATCGCGGCCGTGCCAAAAGGGATCGTGAGGCTGCGAATTCTCAATGCATCCAATGGCCGGATTTATACTCTGGCGCTAAGCGACGGGCGCGACATGCATCTTGCCGGAACTGATTCCGGTCTGCTTGACCGTCCGCTCCCCTTGCCCATGATCACGTTGGCACCGGCCGAACGAATTGAAATTCTGGTGGATTTCTCGGATGGGGCAGACCTTTCGCTGGTGAGCGGGCCGAACTTGAATGCGGGCGGCATGATGGGCGGGATGATGGGGCGCCGCGCCGCGCCGGAGACGGCGTTTGAAATCCTGCCGTTCGTTGTCGACAGTTCGCTTCCGGCGCGTATCACGTCCATCCCGGGTGACATTGGCGGCTCGCTGGCCCAGGTCCAGGACCCGGTCGCGACGACGCGCCGGTTCACGCTGGAAATGCCGATGGGGCCGCGGATGATGTTTGGCGGGACCCGGCGATACTCGATTTCCGGAGCGCCATTCGACATGAAGACAATCAACCACGGTGTTCGGAACAATACCGTCGAGCGCTGGGTTGTCTCGGCTCACATGCTGATGCATCCTTTTCACATTCACGGCGTGACCTTTCAGGTTCTCAGCGAAAACGGCGGTCCCCCAAGGGCGCAAAACCGAGGGTGGAAGGATACGGTGCTGGTGAATGGGCAGGTTGAATTGCTGGTGCCGTTCACTCAAACGGCCGGCAAGGATTACCCCTTCATGTATCATTGCCATATTCTGGAACATGAAGATGGCGGGATGATGGGGCAGTTCACCGTCACATGAGATGGCAGCCCCCGAAGCAGTCAATTCTCGCACCGTCCCGTGTGCGGCTGTCCTGCGCTATCCAAGCCAGACATCAAGAAACAGCATCAGAACCAGGCCGATCGCCAGCCCGAGTGTCGCCTTGTTCTGATGTCCGGCGCGGTGGGTTTCGGGGATGATTTCGTGGCTGATCACATAGAGCATGGCCCCGGCTGCGAAAGCGAGCCCCCAAGGCAGTAGCGGCTGGGACACCACGATGACCGCTGCTCCGACAAGCCCCATGACGGGCTCAACAAGCCCGGTCAATGCGGCGATCATGAACGAGCGTTTGGCAGAATAGCCCTCGCCAAGCAGTGCTACCGCGACAGCCAGTCCTTCCGGTGCGTTCTGCAGCCCGATTCCGAGAGCGATCGGAAACCCGCCTTCAAATCCGTTTGCGCCAAATCCGACGCCCACGGCAAGGCCTTCGGGCAGATTGTGGATTGTTATGGCGATGATGAACAGCCAGATACGGCGCAGCGAATCCGACATCGGCCCTTCATGTCCTGACCTGAAATGCTCATGCGGAAGCTTTTCATTCATGAAAGCAACGGCGCCCATTCCGAGCAGTATCCCGACACACGCAATGAGCGCCGGGACAGCCCCTTCGCCATACCGGATTTCGGCGGCATCCAGAGCAGGAATGATCAGCGAAAAAAACGATGCAGAGAGCATTACGCCCGCGGCAAAGCCCAGGGAAATGTCCCGGGATTCGCGCGAAGGGGAGCGTCCAAAGAGAACGGGAATGGCGCCCACTGCCGTCATGAGACCGGCGACCAGGCTGCCAAGAAATCCGAGAAGTACCGGAGACATGTTTTCCATTCCGAAGGCCTGCCAGTTTGGGCGCGCAAGGGCGCAGGATCAGTTTCGCCGTTATGTAAATGAGAACCATTCGCAAGTCCAGAGCGTTTCTTCATAAGCCATCGCCACGGCTCGCGCAAACTTTGATGCACAATTCGTCTGCCGTAGTGTAGCCTCGTCGGGGCAGGAAAGGGTCATGTCATGTTCACCATCGGCGCGATGTCTCGGAAAACCGGAACCAAGGTCCAGACGATCCGGTATTACGAACAGATCGGGCTCTTGCCCGAACCAGAGCGCACGGCGGGGGGGCAGCGGCGCTACGCGCAGTCCGATCTTGATCGTCTGGCCTTCATTCGCCACGCACGGCAACTGGGGTTTTCCCTGTCCGCCATTCGCGAGTTGCTCGATCTTGCCGATCACCCGGAACAGTCTTGTTCGGATGCCGATTCGATTGCCCGCCGACAGCTCCTGCAGGTTGAGCAGCGTCTGGAACGACTTGAGGCATTGAGGTCAGAATTGCAACGCATGATCAGTGAATGCGCTGGTGATCGCGTGGCCCAATGCCGGGTTCTCGAGATCCTGCGCGACCATTCCGAATGCCTCACCGCGCATGACGAAATCGGTGCTTAGGGTCCCGGCCCTAATCGGCCAGAACGACCTCGAATGCGCCGGGCCTTATGAAACCGGTTGGATCCTTGTCGGTAATCAGCATGTCGACCTGTTCGGTGGCAATGGCTTGTATCATCTTGTCGCTTGCGTCTGTTTGGAACTTGCTGTGGTCGACACACATCACTGTCAGATCTGATATCTCGTGCATGGCCGCTGCAACATCGGCCTCATGCGCTTCATGAACGAGGAACCCGCGGGCGGCGTTCATCGCCGAGGCGGACAATATCGCGTAGTCAGTGTGCATGCGCGCAATCGTGGTAAAGGTCGCCGCATCGAAAGCTGCGCCGTCATGGTCGCGCAATCGGCTTCCGGCCATGAACACCTGGTTGCCGGGCCGCATCGAAAGTGTTGCGGCGACGAATGCCGAATTTGTAACCACGCGCAGATTGCTCTTGATCCTCAACGCCTGCGCCAGAAAACCAGAGGTGGTGCCGGCGTCGATTGCAAGCGATGCGCCATCCGGTATCATCTCTGCAAGTCTTGAAGAAATCCGCAACTTTTCCTGGCGCATCTGGTCGATCCGCTCAAGAAACGGGGCATAGACCGGCGAGCGGGGGCTTTCGATCGCGCCGTGGACCTTGCGAAGTTTTCCCTCGGCAACCAGGGGCTTCACGGCTCTTCGAATTGTCTGGCCGGAAACCCCGAGCATATCGGCAAGTTCGGCAACCGAAACAGAGCCGCGAAGCGCTACGGCCTTTTCGATTTCATATCGATGTTTGGGCATTCCCGCCGGGTTCCTGTTCGCTGATTTTCACAGAAAGATACATTTTTCGTTGATATTTGATCAAGAGGGGACATGCTTGACCGAGGAATCGTCGGAGAGACGCTTGTGGACAGCCATTCTGCAAAACACTTGATCGTTGGTGGTGGGATCATCGGGTGCTCGGTCGCGTATCATCTTGCGCGTGGTGGTGAAAAAGACGTCGTGCTGCTGGAACGTGCCGGTCTGACCGAAGGGGCAACCTGGCATGCGGCCGGCCTGGTCGGGCAGCTTCGCCAATCAAGCAACACGACCCGAATGCTCAAACGCTCGGTCGAAATGTATGATCGGCTGCAAGCAGAAACCGGGATGGCGTTCGACTGGAAGAAAGTCGGCTCGCTGCGGCTTGCGGCGACGCGCGACCGTATGCTCGAGGCCAGGCGACTGGCGACCATGGCGCGCAGTTTCGGGCTTGAAATGGACATCATTTCGCCGTCCGAGGCCAAGGCGCTTTTTCCCTATATCGACGAAGCCGGCCTGGAAGGTGCCGCATTCATCCCGTCGGACGGGCATGTGGACCCGTCGGGTTTGTGCTTGGCAATTGCCGCCGGCGCAAGGCTGCATGGGGCCGATATCAGGCAGAATGTCCGCGTTGAAGATTTCGTGATCCGCAAGGGGCGGATAACGCAGGTTGCGACATCGCAGGGAATGTTCGACGTTGAAAACGTTGTGCTCGCTGCCGGCATGTGGAGCCGTGAGCTTGGGCGCAAACTTGGGATTCGCATCCCGGCATGCGCCGTGGAGCACCAGTACATCGTGACCGAACCCTGGCCCGAGCCGGATCTGGTGCAGAGTCTGCCAACCCTGCGTGACCCGGAGCGACTGGTCTACTACAAGCCGGACGCCGGCGGTCGTATGGTGATCGGGGGCTACGAAAACGATACGCGTCCATTTGGCGACAAGGGAATACCTGGTGATTTTGTCCGCGAATTGTTGCCTGACAATGTTGACCGCTTCCTGCCGCTGGCTGAAAGGGCGGCACAGGCTACACCGGTCCTCGGCCAGGTCGGCGTCCGCAACATGATCAACGGTCCGATTCCATATTCAGCCGATGGTGATTTCGTGATGGGCTGGGCGCCGGAATTCGACAACCTGATGATGGCCACCGGGTTTCTCTATGGCATCGCGGCAGGGGGCGGAGCCGGTGAAATGATTGCACAGTGGATCGTCGAAGGGCGTCCCGAGCTGGATCTCTGGCCGCTCGACATACGCCGGTTCGGTCCCCATCACGCAACGCGCGCCTTCATGTATCCCCGCGCGGTCGAGCACTACGCACACCACTACAAAATGCGTTACCCCGGGCAGGAGCCAGGCAGCGTTCGTGACTTGCGCCTTTCCCCGCTTCATCATCGTCTCAAAGAGAACGGCGCTGTCCATGGGTCAAAAAACGGCTGGGAGCGGCCACTCTGGTTCGCCCCGGATGGTGTGGACGCAGTGGAGCAGCTGGATTTTCTCGAACCTGGGTGGCACGAGTTTGCCGCGGTCGAACACGCAGCAGTTCGAGAGGGTGTTGCGCTGATCGATCAAAGCAGTTTTGCCAAGTATGAGCTATTTGGTCCCGGTGCACTGGACTTGCTTCAAAGGCTGGCGGCCTGCAACATGGATCGCCCCGTGGGCAGTGTCATCTACGCCCAGTTCTGCAACGCCGATGGTGGCATTGAAGCCGACCTGACAATCACGCGACTGGCCGACGATCATTTTTATATCGTCACCGGGGCCGGGTTCGGAACCCACGACGCCGACTGGATCAGGCGGCATATGGCCAGGGACAACTCTTGCCACCTGGCAGAGGTCACATCGGCCAGGGCGGTGGTGAATATCTGCGGCCCCAGGTCGCGAGAGGTTCTGCAGGCGGTTTGCGAAGAAGATATCTCGAACGCGGCCTTCCCGTTCGCAACCGCGCGTGATCTGGTTGTCGGGGCCGCGCCTGCAAGGGCCGTTCGTATCGGGTATGTCGGAGAGCTGGGGTGGGAGCTGCACGTCCCGACCGAGTTCGGTCTGCATGTCTACGATGTCTTGCGCAAGGCCGGGGCCGGTCTGGGCATTCGCGATGTCGGGTATCGGGCCATTGACAGTTTGCGGCTTGAAAAGGGCTACCTGTATTGGTCTGTCGATGTCACACCGGACCATTCGCCAATCGAAGCCGGGCTTGGGTTTCGCGTTCACCTGAAGTCGAAAGGTGACTTCATCGGGCGTGATGCGCTGGCTGCGCAAATGCAAAACGGCCCGAAACGGCAGCTCGCGACTTTTGTGGCTGACAGGAAACTGCCCATGACCGGCGGGGAAACCATACTCTCGGACGGAAAAGTGCTGGCCCCGGTCACAAGCGCCGGGTTTGGCCACACTGTCGGCAAGATGATCATGCTCGGATACTTGCCACGCAAATACCGGGACATGGATGACTTTGAGGTCGAAGTGTTCGGCGACCGCTATCCGATACGGCGAATAGACGGACCATTGTTCGACCCGCAGAACAAGCGGTTGAAATCTTGAAGGGGCACAGGATGAGCGAACATCAGACGGCAGTGATCAAGGCGCTGCGCAATGCACCGGGGTTTGAAAACGCGGCGGCGCAAGATTGCAGGATCACCCGGTTGGGCGGGCTGACAAATCTCGTGCATCTGGTCGAAACTGGCGATCGCCAGGTGATCGTTCGCATCCCCGGGGCTGGCACCGAAGCCTATATCGACCGCGCTGTGGAAATCCATAATGCGCGCGTGGCTTGCAGGGCCGGAGTTTCGGCGCGGGTTCTCTGGGCGGACGACAAGACCGGCGTCATGATCTCGGAGGCAATTGAAGGCATCGTGACGATGACCCCGGAACTCTTCGCAACCCGGCCTGGCGCCGCATCGCGTGCCGGACGCGCTTTGGCGGACCTGCACAATTCGCCAGAGCCGTTTGAATTTCGGTTCGAGTTGTTCAAGATGATCGAAGACTATCTGCAAGTGCTCGCACAGAAAGATGCAGAGCTTCCGGACGGGTATCACGAGGTTGTCACAGCAGCCGAGCCATTGCGCGATTTGCTGCTGTCTGGCGAAAGCACCCTGGCGCCTTGTCATTGCGATCCGCTATGCGAAAATTTTCTTGATGACGGCGAAAAGATGTGGATTGTCGACTGGGAGTATTCAGGCATGAACGATCCGCTTTGGGACCTTGGCGACCTGTCGGTTGAGGCCGGGTTGCCGCCCGCGCTGGAAGCCGAACTGTTGTGCGCATATTTTGGCGGGCAGCCGAAACCCCATGAACGCGGGCGCGTTGTGATCTACAAGGCGATGTGTGATCTGCTCTGGACGTTGTGGGGCCTGATCCAGCATGCCGACGGGAACCCGGCCGAAGATTTCTGGGCCTATTCGCTCAACCGGTTCGAAAGATGTCAGGCCCTCATGAACGATGCCGAATTTGCCGATCACGTCGCAGCGGTTCGGTCTGCCTGAAAATCCAGCAGGGCAAGAACCTCGGCATGCAGTTGCGGTGTGCAGGCGGTGACGACGCGGCCGTCACTGTCAAATGACAAGGCCTTGCCCGACCAGTCCGTGATCACTCCGCCAGCGGCCTGGACGACCGGTGCCAAGGCCATGAAATCGTAGGGTTCAAGGCCGATATCGACCACGGCATCGATCAGCCCGGCTGCAACAAGCGCATGGGGATAGCAATCATATGCCATGCGCCGTGTGTGTCCCGCATGAGCAAGGCGGGCAAACCGCTCCGGGTCGTCCGCGTGGAGCCGCTCGGCCTCATTCACATACAGGATCGCGTCATCCAGCCGCTTTGTGGTCCGGCAGGCAATCGGTTTTTCATTCAACCAGGCTCCAATTCCCGGCGCGCCAGAAAAGGTCTCGGACAGCGCCGGCATGGCGATGATGCCAAGCGCGGGCTCTCCGTCGACAACATGGGCGAGCAGCAAGCCAAACAGCGGGTTGCCAGAGATGAATGAACGTGTCCCGTCGATGGGATCGACCACCCACATGGGCGCATTTCTGTTGCCCTGCACGCCGAATTCCTCGCCAAAAATTCCATGTTCCGGAAATTTTTCGGCAAGCGCCTCACGGATGGCTGTTTCAGTCGCGCGGTCGGCCACAGTGACCGGGCTTTCGTCAGCCTTGACTTCGATGTCCAGAGGCTCACGAAAGTGCGAAAGCGCAACGGCGCCGGCGTCTGCGGCAATCTGGCGGGCCGCTTGCAGCAATTCTTCGGTGTTTTCCGGCATGGTGTTCCCAGACACTAGTTGGCGGTCACGATTTCAATACCCTGCTCTGACGCCATGGCAAGCAAGTCGGCGGGAGGGGTCTCATCTGTCACCAGAATATCGACAATGGAAAGATCCGCCGCACAAATAGGGGCGCTGCGGTGAAATTTCCGTGCATCTGCGGCCACTATCCTGCACCCGGCGTTCTTCATGATCAGGCGCGAGAATTTCGCTTCTTCCATGTCATGCAGCATCAGCCCGGTCGAGGCGTCGATTGCGGCGGCAGACAGAATGGCAAAGTCAGTCTGAAACCGTGCTGCGAATTCCATTGCATCGGCCCCAAATGCGCCGCCGTCGTGCGGGCGCAGCTCACCGCCGGCCATGAACACACGATTGTCGTTTCGGCAGGCCAGCTTGTAGGCGACGGCAACGGAATTGGTCACGACAAGCAGGTTCCTGTGGCCCAGCAACGCCTGGGCAATATAAGTGGTTGTGCTGCCGATATCGAGAAACAACGATGCGCCGTCGGGCAACAGATCGGCGACGGCCCGGGCGATTTTTCGTTTGGCGTCCGGGTTCTCCGCAATTCGGTGGTGCAGGTCGGCTTCCTGCTCCGAGACCAGCCTGGCCCCACCGTGCATCTTTTCCACGAGGCCACTGTCGGCGAGCCTCTTGATATTTCGTCGCACGGTTTCTTCGCTGACATCCAGAGCTGCAGCGAGCGTATTGATCCGGCTGACGCCTCCGGCGCGACGCAGTTCCTCAAGGATTGCCTGCTGCCGGAAGTTGCCCCTGGGTTGTGGTTCGGTCACAGAAACTCCTTTTTCGCGCGGCGGTATTGGTGCCGATCATTGAGTGATTTCAGGCAAAATACCACAATTTATCAAGTAATAAAGCTGAAGCGTGGGGAAAAATGTTGATTTTTGGGGGGAATCGCCGAAAGAATGGTCGTGTTGCAACGGCCTCGTCGAAGAAGTTCGCGCGTGCGCCCTTGGATCACAGGGAGAGAAAAATGAAAATTGCGACATCTATTGCGATGGCGGCCGCGGCCGTTGCCCTGACCGCCAGTTCGGTGGTTGGTCAGGAGTCCACGGACCCGATCAAGCTGACGACCCATGACTGGACCGGCCAACTGATCACGACGGGGATCATGGGCAAGGTTCTTGAGAATGCCGGCTACAATGTCGAGTATGTCCAGGCAGACTACATTGCCCAGTTTGCGGGGCTGAAAACCGGCGATCTCCATGTCGCGATGGAGATTTGGGAAACCACCGGCCGCGAGGCGATGGATGATGCGACCCAAAGCGGCAACGTGGTGAACATGGGCGAAACCGGCATGCAGGCCATCGAAGAATGGTGGTATCCGGCCTATATGGAAGAGCGCTGCCCCGGTCTGCCCGATTGGCAGGCTCTCAATGATTGCGCGGCAGAATTTGCAACACCGGAAACCGCCCCGCTGGGTCGATACCTTGGTGGCCCTGTCACTTGGGGCGGCTTTGATGACGAGCGGGTCGAGGCCCTGGGCATGGACTTCGAGGTTGTTCACGCCGGAACCGATGCGGCGCTTTTTGCAGAGTTGGAAAGCGCATATCAGCGTCAGGCCCCGATCGTGCTGTGGCTGTATTCGCCGCACTGGGCGCCGGCCAAGTTCGAGGGCAGCTTCGTGAAGTTTCCGCCTTACACGCCGGAATGCTATTCGGACCCGTCCGTGGGGATGAACCCGAATGCGGCCTATGATTGCGGCAAACCCACCGGGCCGATCTGGAAAGTGGCATGGGCTGGAGTAGAGGACAAGTGGCCGGGCGCAGCCAGGATGATCCGTGGGTTCAACATCTCGAACGAAGACATGGGCGCGCTTGTCGCGCAGGTTGATCTTGAAGGCATGTCTGTCGATGATGCGGTCGCCGGCTGGCTCGCGGCCAACGAGTCGAACTGGTCGACCTGGGACGATTGAGCGGCGGTCCGGGGAACGGGTTTCTGCCCGTTCTCCGACCCACCAGATCTGCACTGCATGCTCGCGGAGGTAACCGCGACAAACTGCCGAGGCCCGAATGGATCGACCCGTAAAGCTCGATTGCCGGGGGGTATGGAAACTCTACGGCCCGCACTCCAGGCAGTTTCTCAGAGCCCACGCCGGCGCCCCGGCCGAAGAAGATCTGGCCCGGGCGGGGATGATCGGTGCCGTGCGCAATGTCGACGTCAGAATTCATGATGGCGAGTGCTTCGTGATCATGGGGTTGTCCGGGTCCGGCAAATCGACGCTGGTGCGCTGTCTGTCCCGGCTGATTGAACCTACGGCCGGAGAGGTGCTTTTCGAAGGCCGCGACCT
>JALSJL010000440.1 GCA_026989405.1 Marinosulfonomonas sp.
CCAAGGACGCGCCGGCGGGCTATCACACCATGTCGGGTTACCGCAAAGCCGGCGAGCGGGCGATTCGCATCGACATGCTGGAACGGCTCGCCGACATGCTGCGCGAGCAGGACAGCCGCGGCGGGTTCGAGGCCACGCCGGACATGCTGTCGATCACCGGCATGACACTGGAGCAGTTCGCAGGCCTGATGCAGGGGCTTGGCTACAAGGCCGAAAAGGGCGAGCGCGAAAAGGTGAAGGGGCCGGCCGTCACGCCGGCGAAATCATCCGCCGACCCGGCCTCGTCCGGTCCGCAGGACGCGCCGGGTAAAGCCGAGGGCGCCGATGCGCAGGCGCCGGCTGCGCCGGATGTTTCGGGCGACAGCGAAAAGACCGCCGAGGAAAAGGCGGCCGAGGGAACGGCGCAAGCCGACCGTCCCGCCAAAGGCAGGGATGGCGAAGACGCGCCGAAAGGGGCGGATGAGGCGACCGGGGCGGAAGAGCCGGAATGCGAAGTGTTCTATGTCTTTCGCTGGGGCGGCCTGCGTCCGGCCCGACGCGACAGCGAAAAACGCGAGCGCCCGCAGGGCAAGCGGCCCAAGCCCAAGGGCAAACGCCCGCCGGCGCGCGACGCAAGGCCCAAGAACTATTCGGCCCGCCCACCAAAAAAGGACAAGGTCGACCCGGACAACCCGTTCGCGGCCCTTCTGGCCCTGAAGGACAAGAGCTGATTGAACGGCGCGCCTGAAAAACTGCGCATCGA
Source organism: Marinosulfonomonas sp. (assembly GCA_026989405.1). GTDB lineage: Bacteria > Pseudomonadota > Alphaproteobacteria > Rhodobacterales > Rhodobacteraceae > JAJRUE01. The sequence goes on from JALSJL010000440.1 coordinate 743, forward strand.
TCGCTGGTTGTGGTTTGCCCGCTTTTTCAAGACGCGCGGCCTGGCGACCAGGCTGGTTGCGGCCGGGCACGTCAGGGTGAATTCGGAACGTATCTCCAAGCCCTCGCATCTTGTCGGGGCAGGGGACACGCTGACCTTCACCGCCGGAAAACGCGTGCGGGTCGTGCGCATCCTTTCCGCCGGTGTGCGGCGCGGACCGGCTTCCGAAGCCCGGGCGCTTTATGACGATCTGACGCCGCCGCCAGAGCCCGGGCCCGATGCCGCCGCCGGGCGCGTCGGCGCACGGCCCACCAAGAAAGACCGCCGCGCGATGATCAAAACACGTCGCGACATGCTTGAATGATCGCGCCCGCTGGATTAGCTAGGCTCGAGAACTGGAAACCGGAATTCCCCATGACCTACATCGTCAATGATGCCTGCATCGCCTGCAAATACACCGACTGCGTCGAGGTGTGCCCCGTGGACTGCTTCTACGAAGGCGAGAACATGCTGGTGATCCACCCCGATGAATGCATCGATTGCGGGGTCTGCGAGCCCGAATGCCCGGCCGACGCGATCCGCCCGGACACCGAGCCGGATGCCGAAAAGTGGGTTGAGTTCAACCGGAAGTATTCCGAGCTTTGGCCGGTGATCATATCCAAGAAAGACCCGCTGCCCGACGCCGACGAACATGACGGCGAAGAGGGAAAGCTGGAAAAGTATTTTTCGGAAAAGCCCGGCGAAGGCGGCTGACCTGCAGCCCGCCGGTTTCCGGCATTTGCGCCACATTCGGCGGCAGTCCGTCGCACGCCTTTGAAATTGCCTTGAAAATATGCTATATAGGTCGGGAACGTAACATCAAGGAACCCAGTGTGTCCCGTCCTTGGCAGAGGTCGGGCGTGTAAAATTCAGCGTCTGCAATGCTTTGCACTTGGGGCACATGCGCCCCTTGCAAATGTTTGCGCGCCAGTGGCCGCGCTTTTCGACTGCGCCGGTCGCTGCCCGCAGGGGGCCAACCACGAGGAAGAATGTGAATGAGCAAGAAGAAATATGATTTCCGGCCGAACGAATTTGTCGTTTACCCGGCGCATGGCGTCGGCAAGGTCGTGTCAATCGAAGAGCAGGAAGTGGCGGGGATAAAGCTCGAACTTTTCGTGATTTCCTTCGAAAAGGACAAGATGACCTTGCGGGTGCCCACCAACAAGGCGATCGAAGTCGGCATGCGCTCGCTGTCGTCGCCGGAAACTGTCGCACAGGCGATGACCACGCTGAAAGGCAAGGCGCGGGTGAAACGCGCCATGTGGTCGCGCCGGGCGCAGGAATACGAGCAGAAGATCAACTCGGGTGATCTGATCGCGATTGCGGAAGTCGTGCGCGACTTGCACCGCAATGACGAACAGCGCGAACAAAGCTACTCGGAACGCCAGCTCTACGAAGCGGCGCTGGAGCGCCTGTCACGAGAGTTCGCGGCTGTGTCGGGGGCGGACGAATCGGAAGCGCAGCGTGAAATCGACGACGTGCTGATGGCGCGCGCCGCCGCAGCCTAGACCAGACCGGCGCAAGGATTGCGGGCCGTTGCACGATGTGCAGCGGCCCTTTTTCGTGGCGGGTCAGTTGCTGTAAGCGATCACCAGCGCCATCAGCGCCGCACTCTCGCCAACCTGCTGCGCAGCGCCCAGAACATCGCCGGTCTGTCCGCCAATGCGGCGTCCGGCAATGGCGGCCACGCCCCCGGCCGCCAGGGCGACCGCCAGGATTGCCGGCAGGGCTGCAAAGCCGGTCAGCAAGATGGCGATCAACATGGCCCAGACGCCGGACAGAATGACCGTTTCGCGATCCGGGCGGCCGGTTGTGGCGGCCAGACCTGCACCGCGCGCATTGGGCAGCACATGCATCAGGGCCGCCATCGGAGCGCGCGAAAGCGCCCCCGCGGCGATGAGCGGCGCAAACAGGTGTCCGCTGCCGATCAGCGACATGACAAGCGACCAGCGCAGGACAAAGGACACAACCAGCGCCAGCACACCATAGGTGCCGATCCGGCTGTCCTTCATGATCTCCAGTCGTCGGGTTCTGTCCTGGCCGCCCCAGAAGCCGTCGGCACAATCGGCCAGACCATCTTCGTGAAGCGCGCCGGTTGCCGCGATCTGGGCGGCGATGGCAAGGGCTGCCGCGCTTGCGGGGCCAAGCCCAAGCCAAAGTGCCAGGCTGGCCGAAACCGCCGCGATCGTTCCGACAGCCGCGCCCACCAACGGCCAGGCCCAGGCCGATCCTGCACCGCGAAACGCGACCTTGCCGGCGGGCAGCCGGCTGAGCAGCGCAAAGGCCTCGGCAATATCGGCCGGTTTCATCCTCGCGCTGGCTGGTGCCTGCCCATCATTTTCCATTCCGAAAGCGCCCCTTTTTTTTCTTGCGCAACCCGCCCAAGCGATACAGAGATGGCAGGCAGTTTTCAACGGAAAGCCCGACCATGTCAGAATTCGAAAACCTCGATGATTTCCGCGCTCTGCTTGCCCGGTTGCCCGCGCCGGACGCCGGTGCCGCACAGGCTGCACAAGACCGCAATGCGCAGCTGACCAAGCCCTGCGCGGCCCTTGGCCGGCTGGAAGACCTGGCGATCTGGTATTCCGGCTGGCGTGGCACCGGGCGGCCCGAAATCAACGCGCCGCAGGTCATCGTGTTCGCTGGCAATCACGGCGTGACCGCGCGCGGAGTTTCGGCCTTTCCGCCAGAGGTGACGGCGCAGATGGTGGCCAATTTCAGGGCCGGCGGCGCGGCGATCAACCAGTTGGCCAGGGTGACGGGCGCGAAAATGGACGTGCATGCGCTTGATCTCGACCGACCCACGGCTGATTTCAGCAGCGGGCCGGCCATGAGCGAAGCCGAGGTGGTGGCCGCCCTGGCCACGGGGGCCGAGGCTGTCGACCAAGAGGCCGACCTTTTGGTCGTTGGCGAAATGGGCATCGGCAACACCACGTCGGCCGCGGCGATTTCCAATGCGCTTTTCGGCGGAGAAGCGGCCGACTGGACGGGACGCGGCACCGGGGTCGACGATGCGGGGCTGGCGCTGAAAACCCTTGTCGTGGAGCAGGCGCTTTCCGCCAACCCGTCGCGCGAACCGCTTGAGGTGTTGCGTTGCCTTGGCGGGCGCGAACTGGCGGCAATGGCCGGGGCTATCGCGCGTGCGCGCATCTTGCGCATTCCGGTGATCCTTGACGGGTTCATCTGCACCGCGGCCGCCGCGGTGCTGGAAAAGGCCGCGCCGGGTGCATTGGATCACGCTGTCGCGGGCCATGTCTCGGCCGAAGCGGCCCATGGCCGGCTGCTTGAGCATCTCGACAAGACACCGCTGCTTGCACTTGGAATGCGCCTTGGCGAAGGCTCCGGCGGGGCGCTGGCGATCGGTGTCCTGAAGGGCGCGGTTGCCTGCCATTCCGGCATGGCGACATTCGCCGAAGCCGGGGTGGCCGACGGCTGATCACCGGTTGGCGCCGTCCGGTTTTTCCGGCTCATCCGGCGGCGAAGGCGCGTCCTCCAGTGCCGCGGTCAGCTTGGCTTCCAGCTCGGCGTTCAGTTCGCGCGCGCGCTTGATATAGGCCCGGTTCTTGTGCAGCGGGATGTCCGGGTCCCAGACCTGTGCCAATTCGCGTGTGGCGGTGCGGTCATGCTGGAAAAACGCCAGTTCCTGTTTTGCGGCCTCGTAGTCGCTCAGCCCCAGCGCTTCCAGCGCGTAGCGGCCGGCGCGCAGGGACGAATCAAACACCTCGCGCACCATCTTGTCGGCGCCCGCCTGATACAGCCGGAATACCACCAGCCGGTCGCGCGCGCGTGCGATGATATGCAGGTCGGGACGTTTCTTGCGGGCATATCTCACAAGGTTCACGCAGGCCTCGGGGTCGTCCATTGCCACCACCAGCACATCGGTCGTGTCAAACCCCGCAGCCCGCAGCAGGTCGGGCCGCGTCGGGTCTCCCAGAAACGCCTTGGCCCCGAATGCACGCAGCAATTCGATGGTTTCCATGTTCTTGTCGAGCACCGTCGTGCGGAAACCGTTGGCCAGAAGCAATCGGTTGACGATCTGCCCGAAACGGCCGACCCCGGCAATGATGACGCGCCCCCCGGCCTTGATTTCGTCGGGCGCAGCTTCCGGGTTGTGCTGGCCCAGCCTTCTCGACAACCAGTCGTAAAGCATGAACAACAGCGGCGTGAGCAGCATCGACATGGCCACGACCAGCAAGAGCCGCTTGGACAGATCCGGCGCCATGACATGTTGCTGCGTGCTGAAGGCCAGCAGCACGAAGCCGAACTCACCGGCCTGCGCCAGCCCCAGGGTGAACAGCCAGCGGTCGCGCCCGTGAAGGCCGGAAAGCGCCGCCAGCCCCAGCAGGATCACGGCCTTCAGCGCGATCAGCCCGAGTGTCAGGCCGATGATGGTCGAAAACTCGCCCAGCAGAAGTTTCAGGTCGATACCGGCCCCCACGGTGATGAAGAACAGCCCCAGCAGCAGCCCCTTGAACGGCTCGATGTCGGCTTCCAGCTCGTGGCGGAACTCGGAATTCGCCAGCACCACGCCGGCCAGAAAGGTGCCAAGTGCGGGCGACAGGCCCACCAGCGTCATCAGGCTGGCGATCCCGACGACGATCAGCAGCGCAAGCGCCGTGTTCAGTTCGCGCAGGTTGGCCGACAAGGTGAAGCGAAACAGCGGGCGGATCAGGTAGGCGCCGCCCAGGATCACGCCGCCGATGGCTGCCAGCGTCATCAATGCCGCAGCCCAGCCCGGCAGGCCCTCGATGAAGGTCAGCTCGACGCTCTCGCCGGATGTGCCGGGCACAGGGACAAGCGCCCGGACCGCCAACAGCGGGATGAGGGCCAGCATCGGGATCACGGCAATATCCTGGCTCAGCAGAACCGAAAAGACGCTGCGCCCGCCATCGGTCTGCAGCAGTTTCTTTTCGTCCAGCGTTTGCAGGACGATGGCGGTCGAACTGAGCGAAAAGGTCATGCCCACAGCCAGCGCCGCATGCCAGTTCAGCCCCAGGGCCATTGCCACAACGGTTATGGCCGCAGCGGTCAGCATGATCTGCGAACCGCCCAGCCCGATCAGCCTGGCGCGCATGTCCCACAGCCCGCGCGGCTCCAGTTCGAGCCCGACAAGGAACAGCATCATGACAACGCCGAATTCGGCGTAGTGGCGCAGCTCGCTGGCTTCGGTTCCGACAAGTCCGGTGAGCGGGCCGATCACCAGCCCCGCCGCCAGGTAGCCCAGAACCGACCCCAGCCCCAGCCGCCTGGCCAGGGGCACCGCGATCACGGCGGCAGCCAGATAGATCGTGGCTTGCAGAAGAAGGCTTTCCATTCGGATGATCCTCAGGTGGGCAGCGGACCGTCGGCCTTGCGCTGGTCCATCACGATCCGGCTCTGCACGCGGGCAACCGCCGGGTTGGGCAGCAGGGTTTCCTGGATCAGCTTATTCAGTTCACCCAGGTTTGCACAGTAGATACGCAACAGGTAGTCTGCTTCGCCCGTCAGGATCCAGGCGCTGGTGATTTCCGGGCGGGTGTCGATCAGGCGGACGAACTCGGCAACCTGTCCGGGTTCGTGCGTGGCCATCTGGACCTGCACGAAGGCCTGCACCCCAAGCCCCAGCCGCTGCGCGCTTACGCGTGCCGCATAGCCTTCGATATACCCCTCTGTCTCAAGCCGTTGACGCCTGCGGCCGGCCTGGCTTGGCGACAGGTTCAGCAGGTCGCCCAATTGCTGGCTGGTCTGCTGCGCGTTCTTCTGCAAAGCGGCCAGCAGGCGCGAGTCTGTTTCATCCAATGTCATGCGGCGAATTCTCTTGATGGTGGCATATCATGCGCATCATGCGCCATATTTGACGAGCCGGCAAATGAGAATGCGCAGTTTTCGCACAATCCTTGCGGTAAACTTGGCCAAACGCACCGAACAGGAGAAACCCCATGGGCCCCTTCCCGCATGACGCCCCGCGCGCAGAGATTTCCGAAGACAATCCGGCCGGCACCGACGGTTTTGAATTTGTCGAGTTCGCCCACCCGGAAGACCCGCAGATCCTGCGCGACCAGTTTGCCAGGATGGGCTACAGCCATACGGCCACGCACAAGACCAGGGCGGTCGAGCTTTGGCAGCAGGGCGATATCAGCTATCTGCTGAACGCAGAGCCGGGGTCTTTCGGCCAGCGGTTCGCGGGCGAACACGGACCTTGTGCTCCGTCAATGGGCTGGCGCGTGGTCGATGCCGAACACGCCTTCAGACACGCGGTTGCAAAGGGCGCCACGCCCTACGAGGGCCATGACAAGTCCATGGACGTTCCGGCCATCGTCGGCATTGGCGGCTCGCTGATCTATTTTGTCGACCGGTATTACGACACCAGCCCCTATAACGAGGAATTCGACTGGGTTGCCGACGCCCACCCGGAGGGTGTCGGGTTCTACTATCTCGACCACCTCACCCACAACGTCCATCAGGGCAACATGGATGTCTGGTTCCGCTACTATGCCGACATCTTCAATTTCAGGGAAATCCGGTTTTTCGACATCGAAGGCAAACATACCGGCCTGTTCAGCCGGGCGCTGACCTCGCCCTGCGGGCGCATCCGCATCCCGATCAACGAGGACAGGTCGGAAAACGGCCAGATTGTCGAATACCTGCGCCGCTACAACGGAGAAGGCATCCAGCACATCGCCGTTGGCACCGATGACATCTACGCATCGACCGACGCCATCGCCGAAGCCGGGCTGAAGTTCATGCCCGCTCCGCCCGCGAAATATTACGAAATGTCGCACGACCGGGTGTCGGGCCACCAGGAGCCGCTCGACCAGATGATGAAACACGGCATCCTGATCGACGGCGAAGGTGTGCTCGGTGGCGGCGAAACGCGTATCCTGCTGCAGATTTTTTCGAAAACCATGGTCGGCCCGATCTTTTTCGAATTCATCCAGCGCAAGGGCGATGACGGGTTCGGAGAGGGCAACTTCCGCGCCCTGTTCGAAAGCATCGAACAGGATCAGATCGAACGTGGCGTGCTCAAGGCCGGATGATGATCTGAACGGCGCTGCGGGCACGGGCTTGTTCGCGGCCCGGCCGGCGCCCTCGGGCCGGCTCAGGACGGGATTTCAAGTGTAACCGTGCGTCCACGCTTGATGTATTTCAACTTGTTACCCGAGATTTCCGCGACTTTCCCGCCATCCAGCCGGTCGCCGACCTTGACCTTCACGAACCGCCCGTTCTTGAGCCGGACCAGCGCGCGGCGGTCCGACGACTTGCCGTAGACGCCGATCAGATTGACCCGCGAAAGCGAGATCGCGTGTTCGACCGTGGCTTCGCGCGCAACCGAGGCCTTGGTGGGAATTTGCGGCACCCGGGCAGGGGCGACGGCGGCAACGGCGCTGTTGCCGGCGGCCGGGTTTGCCCGGGCTTCGGCCAGGGCGCGTTCGACGGCTGCGGCAATGCCGTTGGGGCGCAGCTCTGGCGTCCGGGATTTCAGAACCGCCAGTTTCGTCGGGGTCAGATCGACATCCAGGCCCGGCGACTGCGGTGATGGCGGTCGCGCGACCGGCCGTATCCGCGCCAACTCGCTGCGTGACCGTCCGCCAAGGCGCGCCCGTTCGTCCGTTTCCACAAGCCCCTTTGGCCGCGCCAGTGGTCGCACCGCTGCCAGCAATTGCCGGTCGGGCTGGGCAAGGGGCTGTTGCGGCGCGCTGCCGGGGCGGGGGTCGGGCACCGTTGCGGGGCGGCCGGCAAAGACCACCGCGCCCGATGGCGTTTCGCTGCCCTCTGGGGTGGCCCGGACGAACCCGCGATCATCCAGATCAAACCGCGTTCCGGCCGGCGGTGGCGGTTGGAACTGCCCAAGCGGGCGCAGGTCCCGGTCAAGCGCCGGCGTCTGCAATGCAATCGCGTCATGCCCGATGACCTGGCGATCAATGGAGGCGACATACAGGTCGGCAAGCCGGTCGGCCTGAAGGTCGCCCAATGGGGCAGGCGCCAGCGGCCATATGCCCGAACGCGCGTGGATTTCTGCCGCGGCGTCTTCTGTCAGCACCCCCGGTCCGGCCTCTGCCGCGGCCAGGTCCGAGACGTCGGGCGCCGTCGGCACGGCTGACCCCTCGGCCGGGTCCGGTGCCTCGTTCGGTGCCTGGCCCGGTGCCTCGTCCGGTGCTCGGGCTGATGGCGCACCCGAGGCCACATCAGGCGCGCGATCAGGGGCGATCGCCGCGATTTCCTCTGGTGGGGCGATTTCCTGCGGCGTGCCGGAAATTGCATCGCCGCCCGTCGCCCCGCCAAGGGAACCATCGCCGGGCGGCAGCGCCGAAAGCTCGACCTCCGCGGCCGGGTCCGGCAGCGCCGTGCTGGTTGCACCGTCGTTGCGCGACCAGATGATGGCACCGGCAATGACGACAACCGTAACAAGGGCCGCAAGCAGCAGCGGAAAGGACCGCGCAAGCCTTCCCGAAACGCCCGCGGACTGATCGCGCGTGCCGAAAATGGCCAGCGAGCGTTCTTCCTCGGCGCGGCGGGGCCACGGGGTCGCGGTGCCCGCGTCCGGGCGGGCAGGGCGGTCGGGCGTCGGGGCCTGCAGCGGCGGGGGCATGCGCCCGGGCCTTGACGCAGCACCCTTCGGCCCGCGGCGTCTTTCGCTGCCTGCAATCTCGGCAGAGGTCACCGGCATGCGGGTGATTTCCTGGGCCAGCGCACGCGCGGGCGAGGCCGCCGGCGCAACCACATCCGGGGCGACCTGAGCCGCCACATCCGGGCCCTGCCGAGCCTCGGGCGCGTCGGCCTGCTCGATCGCCGCCCGGGGGGCACTGTCCGGCAGGCTTTCGGGGGCCGGTATGCTCTCGGGTTCGAGCAGCAGAAACCTCGGCTTGAGCCGGTTCAGCGTGGGCGGCGCATCAGCGCCACCCTGGGCATCGCGGCGGCTGGAAAACTCCGGCGCGTCATCCCGCGTGCCGCCATCCGCTGTGTCGGGCGCATCTTCGGTCGCGTCCCGGGGCGCGTCCTCGCCTTCGTCTGCAGCCGTTTGCACCGCTGTTTCGCCGACAGATCCCGCCGCCTCCTGCGGTGCGTCGCCCGCCGTTTCGGCGGCATCCGGTTCCCGGTCCGGCGCGGGGTCGGCCGCGGGGCTTTCGGGGCTTTCGGCCAGGGGTGTGTCGCAGCTCTGGACCACGACAATTGCCTGGCTGTCGCGCTCGATTTCGTCATCCGGCCCGACCAGTTCCGCCGCCAGTCGCGTCACGCCGAAAAACGGCTCTCCCGGAAAGTCGCCGGCCTGCGGAATTGCCACGAAACAGACGGGGTTGAACCGATGCTCGGTGGCGAATGCCTCGGCCTCGGCCAGTGTTTCCCGCGCCACCGCCGCAACATGCACGCCGCTTTCGCCGGCCGGGCGCCAGTCAAACACGATTTCGTCCAGCGAATAGGGGGTCAGCCCGTCCAGCCTGTCGGCAATTTCCCTTTGCCGCCCGGCATCGTCGGTCGCGTCGCATTCCAGGGTTCGATACAGGATTTCGGAATTTGGAATGACCAGTTTCGAGGCCATCTGTCCGCCCGC
>JALSJL010000441.1 GCA_026989405.1 Marinosulfonomonas sp.
TGGTGCCGGCGAGCGTCAGCGTCGGGGTGCCGTCGGTGACGAAGATAACGGCCTCGGCCTGGGGGTCGGGTTCGGGTTCGGTTGAGCCGCCGCCGGGCGCGACCTCGACGATCAGCTGGGCGAAGGTTTCGGCGAAACCGGTCATCGGGCGGGCCAGCACCCAGGCGCGGGTATCGGCCCAGAGCGGCAGGTTGGAGGTGACGATGTCGGTCATCACGCTGGCCGGGATCACCGCGTAGGACGGCGTGAACACGGCCGGGGCGTAGAGGCGTTCGGACTGGCCGGGCAGGCCGCCGCGGGGGGTGAAATAGCTCATGGCAGCATGTCCTTGAGCCGGTGCCAGGCGATGCGTTCAACCTGGCGGCAGGCCTCGGCAAATTCGCGGTCGCGGTCGTTTTCGAGGCGGGTCTTGAAGGCTTCGAGGATCGCCGGCTTGTCGTGATCCTTGACCGCGATGATGAAGGGGAAGCCGAATTTTTCCGTGTAGCGCGCGTTCAACTCGCTGAAGGCGGCGCGTTCCTGGTCGGTCAGCGCGTCCAGCCCGGCGCTGGCCTGTTCGGCGGTGCTTTCGGCGGTGAGCTTTTTCGCCGCCGCCAGCTTGCCGGCGAGGTCGGGGTGGGCGGTGAGCACGGCGAGGCGCTTTTCCTCGGGGGCCGAGCGGAAGGCGCGCGCGAGCGCGTTGTGCACGCCGGCGGCGCAGTCATGGGCCGGGCCGAGTTCGAGCCGGTGGGCGCGTTCGGCGACCCAGGGGGAATGTTCGAAGACGGAGCCGAAAGCCTCGACGAAACGCTCGCGGCTCATTTCCGAGGGGCGTTCGACGTCTTGCGGCGGGTGGTGTTCGGCCCAGTGGTCGGCGATGTCGATGCGCCGCGGGAACCAGACGCCTTCGTGGCCCTGCGCGTAGTCGAGAAAGCGTCTGAGCGCCGCGGCGCGGCCGGGCCGGCCGATCAGGCGGCAGTGCAGGCCGACACTCATCATCCGCCCGCCCTCGGCGTAGAGCGTGTCGAACGCGTCCTTCAGGTAGCTGTAGAACTGGTCGCCCGCGTTGAAGCCCTGGGGCGTGGCAAAACGCATGTCGTTGGCGTCCAGCGTGTAGGGGATGATCAGCTGGTCGCGGGTGCCGATGCGTTTCCAGTAGGGCAGATCGTCGTCGTAGGTATCCGAGATATAGGCAAAGCCGCCCTCTTCGGCCACGAGCCGCACGGTGTTCATCGAGCAGCGCCCGAGATACCAGCCGCGCGGGCGCTCCCCTGTGACCTCGCCGTGCAGGCGGATGGCTTCGGCCAGGTGCTCGCGTTCGACGTCTTCGGGGCAGTCCTTGTATTCGACCCATTTGAGGCCGTGGCTGGCGATTTCCCAGCCGGCGTCCTGCATCGCGGCCACCTGTTCCGGCGAGCGGGCCAGCGCGGTGGCGACGCCGTAGACGGTGACCGGGATATTTGCCCCGGTGAACATCCGGTGGAGCCGCCAGAAGCCGGCGCGGGCGCCGTATTCGTAGATGCTCTCCATGTTCCAGTGGCGCTGGCCGGGCCACTGGGCGGCGCCGACGATTTCCGAAAGGAAGGCTTCGGAGGCGGCGTCGCCGTGCAGGGTGTTGTTTTCGCCGCCCTCTTCGTAGTTCACGACGAACTGGACGGCGATGCGCGCGCCGCCGGGCCAGTTGGCCGCGGGCGGCGTCGGGCCATAGCCGCGCATGTCTCTGGGGTAGCGGTCTGCCATGGTGCTCGCTTTCGTTTTCCCCTGAATACGCGAAAAATCCGGGATGATTATCAAAAAAATACGAAAACAGTTGTTATCTCGCGCAGAGGTCGATTTTTCTGCGCGATCAGGGCAATGATAGGGAAAAGCGAAAGGAACAGGTGATGGCCGAGGGTTTTCTGACGACACATGTGCTGGATACGGCGCGCGGGGTGCCGGCGGCGGGGATGCATATCGAGCTGTTCCGGCTGGGCGATGCGCGCGAGTTCATCCACGCGATGGTGACCAATGCCGATGGGCGCACGGATGCGCAGATGTTGCCGGCGAGCGAGTTTCGCATCGGGGTTTACGAACTGGTGTTCCATGCCGGCGATTACCTGGATGCGGTGGGTGCGGCACCGGAAAGCCCGCGGTTTCTGGATGTGATCCCGATCCGGTTCGGCATTTCGGACGCGGGCGCGCATTACCATGTGCCGTTGCTGATTTCGCCGTTCGGCTATTCGACCTACCGGGGGAGCTAGGGGGCAAGGCTCTTGCAAAAGTCTGGAACGCGGTCTGGAACCGCTTGCGCTGTGCAGAGCCTGGCGGTTCCTTCACCTGCGGGTCCGCCATTTGCGACCGGATCAAGGGGCGCCGGGCGGGCCAATGCCGCGCCTATTGTGCATAGAACGCCCCGTATTCGGTGCTTGACGTGACAGGACTGGAATGGTCCAGGCTCACCGCCCCGACCAGACCCGATCCGCCCTGTTCCAGAACAAAGCCGCCGTAGTTGCCCGGGGAGGCAGTATTGAAAACGGCGATTCGATTCCCGCCCGAGGTCGCACCGGCAAAGCTGCCATCCGGGCTCAGCGCCGTGGTCTGCAGGATCAGGTCGGCGTAAGGGTCGAGCCCGCCTCGATTGGCAACGACCCCGTCTATCGTGGCATTGGCGAAATCCACATTGAGCGTTGCATCGCCGGAGATCCAATCCTGCCCGACGCCGGCGGGATCGACGCGAAACCCCGTGTAGGATCCGGCAAACATGGCGCTGCCCGCCGTCGGCATCTGTCCGGGGGTATTGCGCGTGGTGTATGCGCCCGCCAGCGCACCGTTGTTGTCGTCGGTATAATAGGCGGTGGCCCGGCCCGCGCCGGTGTCCGGAGTATATAGAGCAAGCACAGCGCTGGTGAACAGAGGCCCGGCCCCGCCGCCAAGCAAATAGGTTGCTGAGTTGGCGCTGGCAACGTTCAGGCCCATCTGCACCGATGTCGCGCCCTGCTGCACTGTCACCGTGTTTGTCGCCGGATCAAATGTGGTGGTGACGGCATCGCCCAGTTCATAGCGGTTGACCGGGGGCGGCGGCGCGGAATTGGTGGCGCAGCCGCTGGCCGCAAGTACCGCCGCGAGGGCGACAGTGGATGTCATCAGGTGTTTCATGTCTCCGGTCTCCTGTTTCGCCCGGGCGGGTGCCGCCGAGCGCCTTTCACAGGATCATCCTAGGGCCGGGCCGGATTTTGCATAATTGCGGATTCATGCTAGTCTGGGTTCCTGTTTTGGACCCCACGGCCCACCTGTCGGATTGTTTTGGATATTCGAAATGAGGGATTCCCCCGAATTTCAGGGCTTGCTTGCCCAGCTTCGCCCCCGTGAACAGGAGGTTCTGCGCCAGGTGGCCCGGGGTGCCACGGTGCAGCAGGTGGCGACCGCTCTGGGCATCAGCTGTTCGACCGTGGACAAGCACCTGGCGTCCGTGCGGCGCCGGCTGGGCGTGCTGCGCACGGCCGAAGCCGTGGTGATCTTCTGGCAGAACCATGCGCGGCGGCAAAGGGAACAGGATATCCCGCGCGAAACGATCGCCGATGGCGGCGCGCCAGCTGCACCTTTTGCCCGGTTTGCCGCGCAGTTGCCGGAGATTGCAGATTTCGATACGGCCTGGGACAGGCTGTGCGCCTGCCTGGAGCATGTCGGCCTTGCCAGCCCCGTTTTCGGCGTGCTTGCAGAGCCGTTCGGCCATCTGACCGGCGGTGTGAAAATGCTGAAATGGCCTTTGAACCGGGATCTGGATCGGCAGTATGAACGTGCCGGGGGCCAGTTGCGAAACCCGGTGTCTGTTGCCGTTGCCACAAATCGGGCCACGACCGTGATCGGCCGTGAAGCGCTGGTCCGGCATTTTTCCGATCATCTTCCCGAAAGACAGGCCGGGATCGTCGCGTCGCAATTGATCCCCGAGGAAAATGCCCTGGCCGTGAACCTGCCGGGACAGGACGTGGGAACCGGGGCGCCCTTTGCCATTACCTGTCTGGGCCGGCGGGACACCGTCGCGCAACTGCATGAGGACGACCGCGCGCAAGACCGGCAGTTGCGGGCGCTGATCACGCTGTTCTGGAACCATTGCAAGGCACAAGGGTGGGTGGCCCGGACCACCGGGCTGACCGGTCGGGAGCGCGAGGCGCTGAGCCTGGCGGCTTGCGGAATGAACGGAGCGGAACTGGCCGAGCGCCTGGATGTCTCTTACCGGGGGGCGCAAAAGGTTCTGCATGGAGCGCGCGCGCGGCTGCGCGCTCCGACCACCACGGCGGCCATTTATCGGGCGACCGTGTTCGGCGCGATCTGAACGCGCCCTGGGTAGTGGCCCCTGTCCGGCCGGGGGCGGGTCAGCCGTGGCCGGCGCTGGCCAGTTGGGTCTTGATGTGATTGATCATGAAATCGGTGAAAAGCTGCACCTTGGGGTCCTTGAGGCGGCGGTGCGGGGACAGGCAGGCGAGTTGGACCGGGACCGGGGGGGTGGCCTCGGCAACCGGGGTGAGGGCGCCGGATTTCAGGTGTTCGGCGACCTCGAAGATCGGTTTCATCACGATGCCGCGCCCGTCGAGCGCCCAGCGGGTCAACACGTCGCCATCGTCGCTTTCGAACGGGCCGGTGACGGCGAATTTCCGGCGTCCCGACGGGGTTTCCAGCGACCACTGGAATTCCCTGGCGCCGGGAAAGCGCAGCGACAGGCAGTCGTGCTTGTCGGCGATCAGCGCCTCGCCGTTTTCCGGGTGGCCGCGGCGCGCGACATAGGCGGGCGATGCGCACAGGATGCGGGGGCATTCGGTGATCACGCGGACCTTCAGGTTGCTGTCTTCGAGGATGCCGAGATGGAAGGCGAGGTCGAGCCCCTCGCCGGTCACGTCGATCACCCGGTCCGACAGGCGCAGGCGCACGTCGATCTGCGGGTAGCTGTCCTTGAAGAGCGGCACCGCCGGCGCCACGAAGCGGCGCCCGATGCCGAGCGGGGCGGCGACAAACAGCGTGCCGCGCGGGTTGTCGCCGGCGCTGGCGATGGCGGCCTCGGCCTCGGCGATGGCGTCGAGCACCTTGCGGGCGCCGTCGTAGAAGAGCTTGCCGTTCTCGGTGGGTTTCAAGCTGCGCGTGGTGCGGTTGAAGAGGCGCACGCCCAGGTGTTTTTCCAGGTCGGATATGCGCGATGAGGCGACCGCCGGCGAGGTGCGCTGGTCGCGGGCGGCCGCGCTCATCCCGCCGAGTTCATAGACCCGGACGAACATTTGCAGGTTGCGGACATAGGCCATGATTATCTGCCTGAATTTGAAAGTCTGTTGCGATTTGCAGGATACACTAAAAAGTGGGGGCCGGTATAGTCCTGGGCAATCGGTGCGATACGGAGGGTGCAATGTACGATTTGGCGGCAATGGAAGCGTGGCTGGAATTTGCCGTGCGCTGGGTGCATGTGATCACCGCGATTGCGTGGATCGGGTCTTCGTTCTACTTCATCGCGCTCGATCTGGGCCTGCACCGCGACCGCAACCTGGCCAGCGGCGCCGACGGCGAAGAGTGGCAGGTGCATGGCGGCGGCTTTTACCATGTGCAGAAATACCTGGTGGCGCCCGAGCAAATGCCGGCCGACCTGGTCTGGTTCAAATGGGAAAGCTATTCGACCTGGCTGAGCGGTTTCGCGATGCTGATCCTGGTCTACTATATGGGTGCGGAACTGTTTCTGGTCGATCCGAACGTCGCCGATATTGCCGTGTGGCAAGCGATCCTGATTTCGCTGGCATCGCTGGGGTTTGGCTGGGTGATCTACGACGCCATCTGCAAGTCGCGCCTTGGCGATGACAACACGCGGCTGATGGTGCTGCTCTATGTCATTCTGGTCGCGATGGCCTGGGGCTATACGCAGGTGTTCTCGGGCCGTGCGGCGCTGTTGCACCTGGGGGCGTTCACCGCGACGATCATGACCGCGAACGTGTTTTTCATCATCATGCCGAACCAGCGGATCGTGGTGGCCGACCTGAAGGCCGGGCGGGTGCCCGATGCGAAATACGGGCGTATCGCCAAGCAACGCTCGACGCATAACAACTACCTGACGCTGCCGGTGATCTTTCTGATGCTGTCGAACCACTACCCGCTGGCGTTCGCGAGCCAATACAACTGGCTGATCGCGTCGCTGGTGTTCCTGATGGGGGTGACGATCCGGCATTATTTCAACTCGCTTCATGCGCGCAAGGGCAATCCGACCTGGACATGGCTGGCGACGGCGGTTCTGTTCATCGTGATCATGTGGCTGTCAACGGCGCCAATGTTCCAGCAAACCGAAGAAGAGGTCTCGCTGGGCCCGCAGGCCCGCAGGTTTGCCGCCGCCGAAGGGTTCGAGGATGTGGCCGATATTGTCCTGGGCCGCTGCTCGATGTGCCACGCCGCCGAGCCATCCTGGGACGGGATGGCCTGGCCGCCCAAGGGGATCATCCTGGAAACGCCGAACGACCTGGCCCGCCACGCGAAACAGGTTTACCTGCAAGCCGGGCTGAGCACCGCGATGCCGCCGGCCAACCTGTCCTACATCGAGCCCGAAGAACGCGCGGCAATCGTTGCCTGGTTCCGGGCCGCCTCTGAAGGCTGATCCCGTTCCGCCGTCACTGTCGGGAATTTGATGCTTGCACGCCAGATTCTGTTACGTTATAACATCACAACTCGTGAGTTGGCCCAGCAACAAGAACAGGATCCCGGTTTGGAACATGCTTTTGCCGCGCATGACCATGATGCGTGCTGCGCCAGAACCCTGGACGCGGTCGAGCGGATGGTCGCATATTCCGGGCTGCGCCTGACGCCGGTGCGCAGGCGGACGCTGGAGATATTGCTGGAAGAACACCGCGCCCTGGGCGCCTACGAGGTGCTGGAAAGGCTGGTGCGCGATGGCTATGGCAATCAGCCGCCGGTTGCTTACCGGGCGCTGGAATTCCTGGTCGAGAACGGATTGGCCCATCGCATTCGTCAATTGAATGCCTTTGCGGCCTGCGCCATGCCGCAAGAGGCCCACGACCCGGTATTTCTGATCTGCTCGGGATGCGACCTTGTGGCAGAATTGCCGGGCACGGCGGCAAGTTCGGGGTTGCGAAGCTCGGCCATGCGCGCGGGGTTTTCGATCGAAAACATGAATGTCGAAATGACCGGGCTGTGCCCCTCATGCGCCGGGGAGGTCCGGCCATGAGCCTGATCCGGACGCAGGGGCTGACTGTCCACCACGGCGGGGTGGCGGCCATCGAGAATGTGGATTTCGAGATCGACCGGGGCGAAATCGTGACGATTGTCGGCCCGAACGGCTCTGGCAAATCAACGCTGGTGCGTGCGCTTCTGGGGATTGTCGAACCCACAAGCGGCGTGGTCGAACGCCAGTCGGACCTGCGGATCGGGTATTTGCCGCAACGCCTTGCCATCGATGCGAGCATGCCGCTGACGGTGGAGCGGTTCTTGTGCCTGCCACATCGCCACCCCGGGGAAGACGTCTCGAAAGTGCTGACGCAGTTGGGTGTGCCGGGTCTTGAAAACCGGCAGGTCACCGAACTGTCGGGCGGGCAGTTCCAGCGTGTTCTGCTGGCGCGGGCCATCCTGGTGAAACCCGACATCCTGATCCTGGATGAGCCGACGCAGGGGCTGGACCAGTCCGGCGCGGCGACGTTCTATCGCCTGGTCGAGCAGGTCCGGCAGGAACTGGGCTGCGCTGTCTTGCTGGTCAGCCATGATATTCATGTGGTCATGGGCGCTTCGGATCGCGTGATCTGCATGAACGGCCATGTCTGCTGCCAGGGCCGGCCGGAAAATGTGCTGGAAACGCCCGAGTATCGTGAGCTGTTTGGCGCATCCGAAGATGTGCTGGCCCTTTACCGGCATGACCATGACCACGATCATCAACAATGTGGACTGTAGGCGATGCTTGAAGATCCCGTCTTTCGTGCGGCCCTGGCCGGTATCGGGCTTTCACTGGCGACCGGTCCGCTGGGGTCGGTCGTGGTCTGGCGCCGCATGGCCTATTTTGGCGATGCCGTGGCCCATGCTGCAATCCTCGGGGTGGCCATTGCCCTGGCCTTTTCGGTGCCGATCCTTGCCGGGGCGCTGATGGTTGCGCTGTTCGTGGGGCTGTCGGTATCGGCCATGGTGACCGGCGGGCGCCCGATCGATACCAACCTTGGCGTGCTTTCCTATTCGGCCCTGGCGGTCGGACTTGTCGGCATTTCCTTTTTCCAGGATGACCAGATCGATGTCGAAGCGCTGCTGTTTGGCGATATCCTGGAAATGACGCAGACCCAGCTGGTGCTGATCTGGGGGGGATCCTTCCTGGCTCTGGCGACTCTGGTTGTCCGTTGGTCCGGTCTTCTGACCGCAACGGTCAGCGAAGAGCTTGCCGCCTCTGCCGGCATCAACCCGCGACGCGAACGCATGGTCCTGACGGTCACGCTGGCCCTTGTGGTGGCCCTTGCCGTCAAGGTGGTGGGGGTCTTGCTGGTCGGCGCCCTGCTGATCATCCCGGCGGCCGCCGCGCGCGGGTTTGCCAGGTCTCCGGAACAGATGGCGGTGACTGCGGCCGTGTTCGGGGCAGCCGCTTCGGTCACGGGTGTTCTTGGAGCGGCGGCAATCGGCACCCCTCCGGGGCCGAGCATTGTCGTGGTGACAACCCTGATCTTTGTCGTTTCCCTGGTCTCGGGCCGCTTGCGGCGATAGCGGTTGCCGGCCGCAGGCGCCGTTCCGGCTTGCATCGGGCGGACATAGGTTCGTAAGTTGTCCCAAAGGAGCGGTCGGTCACAAATGCATGATTTCGCGCAGGCTTTTGCCCAGGGGTTGGACCTGATTCTGTCAGGTGATTCCGACCTGTGGAAAGTCGTGCTTCTTTCGTTGAAAGTATCGCTGACCGCGGTTCTGATCTCGGCGCTGATCGGCATGCCGCTTGGCGCGCTGCTTGCGGTGAAGCGCTTTGCCGGCCGGTCATGGCTGATCGTTCTGGTCAATGCCCTGATGGGGTTGCCCCCGGTCGTGGTCGGGTTGCTGGTCTATATGCTGCTGTCGCGCAGCGGGCCGCTTGGCGTTCTTCAGCTTCTGTATACGCCGGCGGCCATGATCATTGCCCAGACCATTCTGGTCCTGCCGATCATCGCCGCCCTGACGCGGCAACTGGTCGAAGACCTCGAGGGCGAATATTCCGAGCAGCTGCGCTCATTCGGGGTTGTGGGTCTGAGGGCCGTTCCGACGCTTTTGTGGGAAGGCCGGTTTGGCCTGTCGACCATCCTGGCGGCCGGGTTCGGGCGGGCCATCGCCGAAGTCGGCGCGGTGATCATTGTCGGGGGCAACATCAACCATGTGACCAGGGTCATGACCACGACAATCGCGCTTGAAACCTCGCGCGGAAATCTTGCGATGGCGCTGGCGCTTGGCGGCATCCTGATCCTCATCGCGATCGGCGTGAACGCGGTGGTTACGGCGCTCGGGCTCACGCAACGGCGCGTGACCAATGTCTGAAGCCTGTGGCGCTGACAGACCGGGCGACGCCACGATCCGTGTGCGCGGGCTGAAATTCCGTTCGGGCGGGCAGGACTTGCTCGAGATCGCGGATCTGAAGATCGACACGCCGGCGCCGACCATGATTCTGGGGCCGAACGGGGCCGGCAAGAGCCTGCTGTTGCGTCTCATGCACGGGCTGATCCCACCGTCCGAGGGGAGCGTGCGGGTCGGGTCGGGCGGCACGGCTCAGGCGATGGTCTTTCAGGCGCCCATTCTGCTTCGGCGCTCTGTGGCCTCGAACATCATGTATGCCCTGAAGGTCCAGCATGTCGCCCGCAAAAGACGCGAGGGCCGGTTGAACGAATTGCTTGAGCTTGGCGGGCTGGCCCGACGCGCCAGGCAGCCGGCACGAACGCTTTCGGGGGGCGAGCAGCAAAGGCTGGCGATGGTGCGGGCGCTTGCCAACGAGCCGAAGGTCCTGTTTCTGGACGAGCCGACATCAAGCCTTGACCCGCACGGATCGCAGCAACTGGAAGCGCTGATCGCGAAAGTTGCCGCGGGCGGCACCAAGGTTGTCATGGTGACCCATGACCTTGGGCTGGCCAGCCGTCTGGGTGAAGAGATCGTGTTTCTGCATCACGGTCAGGTCCGCGAACAAACGCCGGAGGCCGAGTTTTTCGAAAGGCCCCGTTCGCAGGAGGCTCGGTCGTTCCTGTCCCGGCACCTGGTGCTGCCATGACCGCGCTGGGGGCCTGGGTGTCGCGGGTGGCCTTCATGCTGGCCCTGTTGGCCGGTTCGGCCCAGGCGGGCGAGCGTTTCATCATCCTGC
>JALSJL010000442.1 GCA_026989405.1 Marinosulfonomonas sp.
AAGCTCGGCCGGCAGGCGGGCGCCGGTTCCATGCAGATCGACGAGCAGATGCTGGATGCGGCACTGGCAGAAATCCGGCGCATCGAAGAACGCGCACTGGCCACGCATGACCTGGTCTTGTCGCCAACTTCGGCGGCCGATATCCTTGCGATGCGCGCCCTGACGGATGGCGCAAACGGCCAGCAGGACACCGCGCCGTTGTCCAAGGCGCTTCTGGCAGAGTTCGACGGGGTTCTGGACGCGTTCGACCAGATGCGCGAACGCGAAGGCGCGGCGCTGGCGGAAATTCTGAATGCACAGATCGGCCGGATATCGGACCTGGTCTCGAAGGCCGCCGACGCTGCGGACAAACGCCGGGAAACGACGGCGCAAAGGCTGCGCGAAAATCTGGCGCGCGTGCTGGACAATGCGGATGGGGCAGACCCGGACCGTGTCGCCCAGGAACTGGCCTTGATCGCGGTGAAGGCCGACGTCACCGAAGAGATCGACCGGTTGCGCGCCCACTGCGATGCGGCGCGCGCCCTGATCGGGGCAGGGGGAACGGTTGGCCGCAAGCTCGACTTCCTGGCACAAGAGTTCAACCGCGAGGCAAACACCTTGTGTGCCAAGTCGCAATCGGGCGAACTTTCACGAATTGGCCTTGACCTGAAAGCCGTCATCGAACAAATGCGCGAGCAGGTTCAGAATGTGGAGTAGGCCATGATCGACCGGCGTGGATTGCTGCTGATCATTTCGTCGCCATCGGGGGCGGGAAAGTCCACGCTGGCGCGCCGGTTGCGGGAATGGGATCCGACGATCCGGTTTTCGGTTTCGGCCACAACGCGCAAACCGCGCCCCGGCGAGGTAGACGGCCGGGACTATTATTTCACCACGCGCGAAGAATTCGAAGACATGGTGCGGCGCGGCGAGATGCTGGAGCATGCCGAGGTGTTCGGCAATCTGTATGGCACCCCGAAGGCGCCTGTGCTGGCGGCCATGTCCGAAGGTGTTGACACCTTGTTCGACATCGACTGGCAGGGCGGGCAACAGATCCGCAATTCCGAGTTGGGAAAAGACGCGGTGTCGGTCTTCATTCTGCCGCCGTCGCTGGCCGAACTGGAGCGGCGGCTGCGCAAAAGGGGGCAGGACAGCGAAGAGGTCATTGCCAGGCGCATGTCCAGAAGCATGGACGAGATTTCGCATTGGGCCGAGTATGACTATGTGCTGATCAACGAAAATCTCGACGAAACCGAGGCGAGACTTCAGGCCATTGTCACCGCCGAACGCCTGCGCCGCGACCGGCGGCCGGGCCTGTCCGAGTTCGTCCGCAGCCTGGCCGAAGAGTTCGGAGCACGCAAATGACCGTTTATGCGCTTGGAGATCACCGGCCCCAGCTGCCTGCGAACGGTGATTTCTGGATCGCGCCGGATGCCAATGTCATCGGACGCGTCGTGCTTGAGGCGGGCACATCGGTCTGGTTTTCAAGCACCCTGCGCGGTGACAACGAACCGATCCGGGTCGGGGCTGGCAGCAATATTCAGGAAAACTGCGTGCTGCATACCGATATCGGCTATCCGCTGGAGATCGGGCCCAACTGCACGATTGGCCACAAGGCCATGCTGCATGGCTGCACGATTGGCGAACAGTCCCTTGTCGGGATGGGGGCCACCATACTCAACGGCGCCAGGATCGGCCGGTATTGCCTGATTGGTGCCGGGGCCCTGGTGACCGAAAACAAGGTGATCCCCGAGCGGTCACTGGTTCTGGGCAGTCCCGGCAAGGTCGTGCGCACGCTCGACGACGCAGCCGTTGCGGCCCTGCTGGTTTCGGCCCGCTCCTACCAGATCAACATGCGATTGTTTCGCGAAGGTCTGACGCCGGTGAAGCCCTGACGGCGGGATCAGTTCGCACGGTGGCGCTTCGCCGGAATTTCGGTAACGAACTCGATTTCGATGTTCGGACACAAGGCCTGCGCTTCGGCCAGAACGATCGCCGGGTTGGGCAACCCTTCGGTGAAAACCCTGAACAGACCGCGAAATCCTGTCTGATCCAGAATCTGGGCCAGCTCGATACAATCGAAATTGCGGCACACAAGCGGTGAAACAACAACGTCCGGGTCAAGCTGCGAAATCAGCGCTGCGTCTATCTCGCCAAACCCGGCGAACGAGATCTTTCCGTCCCAGGGCAGGGATGGGCCGACACGGCCCCAATTGGTGTATTCCCCGACCGCAAGAACAACGACTTCGCTGGCTTCAGCGGCACCCGTCTGGCGCAGTTTCTTGCGCTTTGTTTCGGGCCGCACCGTGGCTGTGGTCTTGTAGGGCATCTTCAGTCCTCTAACGCCGGTATTTTTTTGCGCTATCTCTCAATTGAAATATCCGCCAGCCACTCACCCTCGCGTTGCATGCTTTATAACCATTTTTGGGCGTTGTGCAACGGGAAGCGACCGGAGCAGGCCGCCCAAATGGGGTGACGTGGGGCTGATATCAATACCCGGAACCGGAAAAACCGCTGCTGCCGCGACAGACCGGGCAGCACTTGATCATGCGCGGTAAAGGCAAAAGCCCCTGATTGGCCGCATATAATTCTTGCGCTGCGCCTGTTTGATCAAATTTACTCGGAACGCCGTTCGAAAAAACGGATGTGGCCGCAGGTCGGCCGGTGGTGTCGGGCCCTGGCCTTGCCGCCGCCCAGGGGCGGGACCTCTGGGTGCAGAACGCCACAATACCGAAGGTTTGCCGCCCTTCAGGTTCAGGCTCCGACACTCCAAAGGGCCGCAATGAGCACGGCAGAAGTTGCGACGACAATGCCAAAGACTGGCCCCGGCCCCGGCCGTTGGGTCATCGTGTGGTCGTCATGGTCGCCCGTCTCCATCGGTGCGCCCGACTTTTCCAGCACCGTCAGCATGCCGTGTTTCAGATTGCGCGTCACCAGCCACCAGTTGACCGGATAGGCCATGATGAAGCCCACGATCATGGCCATCGACATCACGAACCAGAACCCCGGAGCCGCCGGGCCGGCCGCCCCTTCGATCCGTGGCATCAGGAGCTTCATGGTCACCACCATGCCGGCCATGAGCATGTTCATCGACACAAGCTCGGGCACGAAGGTTTCCCTCAGAGAGCGCAGATAGGACCCGCCCACCATATCGCGCATGGCATAGGCCTGAAAAAATGCCCAGCCAAAGCCGAAGCCCAGGGCGTATTCAAGGGCGAATTCTGCCAGCGGCGAAAGCGTGAGCACCGCACCAAGTGCCGCACCCGCCACGATGCCGATGCCGTCACCCGCGGCGCAATGCATCGTCGAGCCCAGAACCTGGCGCCAGGTTGCTGACACATACTGCTGGTGTGTGCCCTTCAAGGGCTCGCGGCATCCCAGCACATAGAAAAACGCGCCGAATACGCCGGTGAATGCCGTCAGGATGACGAAGGCCCATTTGAGCACTGTCGCTTCCGGCGTTTTCGGGATGTCGATCACGACGAATGCCAGGGACAGCCCCGTCAAGGCGAACCAGGCCAGCATGATGCCATCTGACATTTCAGCCACCGCCCGATACAGGCGCCAGCGTCGCATCGCCGATCAGGGCGGCAAACTGCGGGACCAGATACCACAGCGTCAGCCTGAAAAAGGCGCGGTCGGGTGTGGTGGCCGCGCGGGCCATCGGCGGCAATGAACTCGGCCTCCGGACCGCGCAGCGTCTGGCCATCGGTTGCGACCACAACGGGGTCGAGCGGGACGGCCCGTGCCGCGCTTCCGGGTCCGGCCTGCAAGAGCGCTCGAAAGCGCGGCCACCCGACCGGGTTTCAACACCACGCGGTGGCGGATGTGTTGCCGGGGCGGTCACAGATCGAGCTTGCGCAGGCGCAGCGCGTTGCTGATCACCGAAACCGATGACAGGCTCATTGCCGCGGCCGCGATCATGGGCGACAGGAGTGTCCCGGTCAACGGATAGAGGATGCCCGCCGCCACCGGAACCCCGGCCGCATTGTAGGCAAAGGCAAAAAACAGGTTTTGCCTGATGTTGCGCAATGTGGCCCTGGCCAGTTTTCGTGCGCGAACGATGCCTGAAAGATCACCGCCCAACAGGGTGATGCCGGCGCTTTCCACAGCGACATCGGCGCCTGTTCCCATGGCGATGCCCACATCCGCCGCGGCAAGGGCAGGGGCGTCGTTGACCCCGTCACCGGCCATCGCAATGGATCGGCCCTGGGCGTGCAGCTCATCGACCAGGTCCTTCTTGTCCTGGGGCAGAACGCCGGCGCGCACCTCGTCAATGCCCAGCTGGTCGGCCACCGCGCGCGCCGTGCGTTCATTGTCGCCGGTGGCCATGATGATGCGCAGGCCAAAGTCATGCAGGGCCCTGATGGTCTCGGCTACATTCCCCTTGATCGGGTCGGCCACGGCGATAATCCCGGCCAGCGCACCGTCAACCGCGACATACATCGCGGTCTTGCCCTGCGCACGCAGCGCGTCGGCCTGTGCTTGCGCGCCATCGGTCGGCACCGATATCGCCGACATCATGGTCTTGTTGCCAAGCGCCACGACACGTTCCCCCACGCGACCGCTGACACCCATTCCCGTGAATGCCTCGAAATCCTTGACGCCCGTCGATTTCACGCCGCGATCCCTGGCACCGGCGACAATGGCCTCGGCCAGCGGGTGCTCTGACCCCTTTTCAAGTGTTGCCGCAAGGCCGAGCAGGTCGTTTTCATCAAGTTCGCCCAGAACCACGACATCGGTCAGCATGGGTTTGCCTTCGGTCAATGTGCCGGTCTTGTCGACGATCAGCGTGTCGACGGACGCCATGCGTTCGAGCGCCTCGGCATCCTTGATCAGCACACCGGCCTGCGCGCCACGACCGGCCGCGGTAGTAATCGAGATCGGCGTGGCAAGGCCAAGCGCACAGGGGCAGGCAATGATCAGCACCGAAACGGCGGAGGCCACTGCAAAGATCAAGGCCGGCTCTGGCCCGAAGTAGAACCAGGCGAAGAACGAGACGATGGAGACGGCGACCACCAGCGGCACAAATATGGCCGATACCTTGTCGGCCAGCCCCTGGATCGGGGCGCGCGAGCGTTTTGCGCCGGCAACCATCTGCACGATCTGCGCCAGCACGGTTTCGGCGCCTACGCGGGTGGCTTCCAGGATCAGAGAGCCGTTCTTGTTGATCGTGCCGCCGGTCACAGTGTCGCCAGGGGCCTTTTCCACCGGCACCGGTTCACCGGTCAGCAGGCTTTCGTCCACCAGACTGGCGCCATCGATCACCACGGCGTCAACCGGGATTGCATCGCCGGGGCGCACCCGCAGGCGGTCGCCTTTCATGATGTGTTCCAGCGGCGCGTCGTATTCTTCGCCGTCCGGCAGAATGCGTCGCGCCGTTTTCGGGGCAAGGTCCAGTAGCGCCTTGATGGCGTCTCCGGTGCGTTCGCGCGCGCGCAGTTCCAGCACCTGGCCGACAAAGACCAGCGTGACAATGACAACTGCCGCCTCGTAGTAGGTGCCCACACTGCCGCCTTCGCGGTAGGCCTCGGGGAAAATGCCGGGCAGGAATGTGGCCACAAGACTGTAGAGGTAGGCCGCAGCCACCCCAAGCGAGATCAGCGTCCACATGTTCGGGTTCATGGTGCGGATCGAGTTCCAGCCGCGAACGAAAAATGGCCTGGCGGCCCAAAGCACGATCGGCGTGGCCAGAATGAACTCGACATAGGTCGCAGTGCGTTCACCGATCCATTCGCGGACCGGCACGCCGATCAGCGGGCCCATTGTCATGATCACCAGCGGAATTGCCACGGCCGCGCTGATCCACATGCGGCGGGTGAAATCTTCCAGTTCTTCGTTTTTTTCTTCACCGGTGGCGGTGATCGGCTCCAGTGCCATGCCGCAGATCGGGCAGGTTCCGGGACCTTTCTGGACGATCTCCGGGTGCATCGGACAGGTGTAGTCGACATCCTGCGTCTCGATGTCGGATTGCCGCAGGTTGTTGCCGCTGGCGTAGAAATAAGGGTCGGCCTTGAATTTTTCGTGGCAGTTTTCGCTGCAAAAATGAAACTGCCGACCTTGCCAGGTTTCGCGGGGTTTTCCCGCAGTCGGGTCAACCTGCATTCCACAGACGGGGTCGGTGACGGTATCCGCACCTGATGCCGGGCCATTTCCTGCGGGGTTATGGTCGGTGTGACTGTGATTGGAGTGCGTGTTTGTCATGGCCGTGATCCCTTCTGGGCTTGGCGTGTGAACAGGATATAGTCCTTCCAGTTGCGGGAAGGTCAAGCGGCTTGCAGGAACAGGTGCCCGGCTGCCGGTCAGCCTTTTGTTCGTTGGCTTTTCAGTAGGGACCAGATCACCGGCGCGCCGGTGGCGATGCCCAACCCCAATGCGATCCAGATCCCGCTCGCCGGGCCGCCACGAGCCATTTCTCCGCCGAAATGAGCCAGCAGGAAGCTCGCCGGAATGATCCCGGCCAGCGTCGCGATTGCAAAACGCCAGAACGAAAGAGCAGACAGGCCGGCGGCATAGCTGACCAGGTCGAAGGACGTGAATGGCATCAGCCGGCTGATGAAAACAAGCCACATCAACATGGTTTGCGAGCCCAGAAGCCGGAGCCCGGAAAGCTTGTCACCGAACCGGCGCTGCACTGCATCGCGCCCAAGAATGCGCGCCAGCATGAACGCGAT
Organism: Marinosulfonomonas sp.; assembly: GCA_026989405.1. Classification (GTDB taxonomy): domain Bacteria; phylum Pseudomonadota; class Alphaproteobacteria; order Rhodobacterales; family Rhodobacteraceae; genus JAJRUE01. The sequence continues at coordinate 6,651 of JALSJL010000442.1, forward strand.
GAGAGCGCCGGTTTCGGCGCCGATCACGACAGGGACCGCCCCGCGGTAATGGCCGAAAGCCGCGCCCGAGGCGAGCGCAATCGGGGCGCTCGGGATCGGGCTGAAAACGACGGCTGCGGCCATCAGGACGATGATCACAACCGGTCCCCACAGCCCGGCGTCTTCAACCAGAGTGGCGATGCGGTCGCGCTCGAACCAGCTCGAGATATCCGAGTAGACCCCGGGCCAGAGCGCGAGGGCCACCGCGACCGAAAACGCGGCGGCAAGCAACAAGGCAAGGGGCCGGCCTGGCGCGACCATCTTCTAGGCCGCTTGCACGGCCTCGGCGAGCAAGTCACGGACCTGCCCCGCGACCTTCTTGAGATCGGCGTTGTCGATAGCCGCCATCGAGGCGACCGGATCAATGGCACAGACTTCGACGCCATGGTTTACCTCGCGCAGGATCACGTTGCAGGGCAGCATGGCCCCGACGCGTGGCTCGACCCCGATGGCGTGATAGGCCATGTCCGGGTTGCACGCGCCAAGGATCTTGTAGGGGTCGATATCCTTGTCGATCTTCTTTTTCATCGTGGCCTTGACGTCGATCTCGGTCAGAACACCGAAACCCTTTTCCGCCAGGGCCGATCGAACCCGCTCTTCGATGGTGTCGATATCGGTTGCTCCAAAGAAGCGATTGATCGTGTATGCCATTGTCCGGTCCCTTTGTTTTCTAGTTTCGGATGTATTTCAGCAGTGCCACGATGGCGAGCACGACGACCGCGAGCAGCAGCAGCATCCCGACGCCGCCAAAGCCCATTCCCCAGCCCATGCCGTATGCGAGTTCATTTCCCATCTCGGCTTCCTCCTTTTCGGGTGTCTAGTTGTCCTGGTTCTGCATCATCGTGCCATTGCCGCTACCGGCCCCCATGCCCATGCCCATGCCTTGACCACCACCCATCCTGGTGCCGGGGCGTTTCATCGTTCTTTCCATGCGCGCCGCAGGAGCAGCCATTTCGTCGGCGGTTACGGCGCCGTCACCATCCGCGTCAAGCATCTGGAACCGGTCCACCATCCTTTCGCGGATCGCAGCGCTGTGCAGGGTTTCGAATTCGTCAATGGAAAGCACGCCATCACCGTTTGCATCATATTCGGCAAGGCGGGCGGCCAGACCCGCGCGCGCTTCGTCGGACGAGATCGTTCCGTCGCCGTCGGCATCAAGGTCTTTCAGATAGGCCAGCGGGCCCATCTTGCCACTACCCTGTCCGCCCATCATGCCGCCACCCATCATCTGGCCGTGCAGGCGCATCATCATGTTCATCATGTCGCCCTGACCACCAGAGCCGCCCATGCCGGCGCCCATGCCGCTCTGGCCACCCATCATGCCGGCCTGGCTGCTGCCCTTTTGACCATGATCGCCGCTTGCAAAGGCTGGCGCGCCGGCAAGGGCTCCCAACGCAACGATAACGGCCAGTCCGAGTGCTTTTCCGTGTTTCATGGTTCTACCTCATGTGCTTGATGTTTCGATGACGCCTAACTGGGTTTTCTATGTCACAAGGCAATGCCGCCGCCGGATGGAAATTGTATCGGTCTGTCGCAAAGCCGGGCCATGCGACACTCCGATACCATTTTCTGGCGACGAAGGGGCCATTGGGGGGTAGACCGGACAGGACATGGGCGAAAATACAGAAACCAGACCGCATATCCTGATCGTGGATGACCATCGGGAAATTCGTGATGCCGTGACGCGCTATCTGGAAAAGAACGGCTTTCGAGCAAGCGCTGCGCGCGACGCGATCGAGATGGACGCCAGGCTGGCGGCCGGGCGGTTTGACCTGATCGTGCTGGATGTGATGATGCCGGGTGAGGATGGGCTGTCGGTTTGTCGGCGCCTCGGCGCACAGGGCGATACGCCGATCCTGATGCTGACCGCATTGGGAGAAGAGACCGATCGTATCGTGGGCCTGGAAATCGGAGCCGATGACTACCTGCCCAAACCGTTCAACCCGCGCGAATTGCTGGCGCGCATCAAGGCCATACTGCGCCGCCGGGCGCGCCACGAGCCGGTGGCCGGCCGCCTGTCCGGGCAAAAGGTGCGATTTGCCGACTGGATTTTCGATGCCGATCGGCGTGTGGTGACCCATGTCGAAACCGGCACCGAACAGGCGCTGACCACGGCCGAATTCAAGCTGCTGACGATTTTTCTGGAGCGGCCTCGGTTCGTTCTGTCTCGCGACCAGTTGCTTGACCTGACATCGGGCCGCGAAGCGCAGATGTTCGACCGCACGATTGACAACCAGGTCAGCCGGCTGCGGCGCAAGATTGAGCCTGACGCGGGCCGACCCACAATCATCACGACAGTGCGGGGTGGGGGATACAGCCTGAACACGGACGTGGTTCAACTATGATGCGCCGGCTGTTGCCCCGGACCTTGCGCGGTCAGCTGGTTCTGGTGATCCTGGCAACCTTCGTCGTCATTCAGGGGATGAGCCTCTGGCTGTTCGTCGACGAACGCGGCCTTGCCGTGCGGGCTGCCCTCGGGCTGGAGGCGGCGGGGAGGGCGGCCAATGTCGCGCGCCTGCTCGAGGCCGCCCCCGAAGAGCTTCAGGGCGACATCCTGCGCGCCGCCGATTCGCCCCTGGTGCGGTTTTCACTGGATGACGAGCCAGCGGTCGACCACCTTGACCATGATGCAATTGGCAGTATCGCTGAACGGGTCCGCAGCTTTCTGGATGACGCCAACGCCCATGAGGTGCGCGTCGAACTGCACCCGTCAGCAGCTCGTCGCCCATCCACGGCGTCCGGGGCCGAAATGGCCCGCATGCACGACCAGATGATGGGGATCGACCTTGCTTCAGTCGAGATGCAACTGGCCATTTCACTGAAAGACGGGCGCTGGCTCAATGTGTCGACTCGGTTCCACCGGCCGCCAATCCAGTGGCCCTGGGCGTCATATTTCAGTTTCGGGCTGACAACGATCATTATTGCGATCATCGTCTGGACGGCGCTCAGCCGGTTGACCGGCCCTCTGCGCAAACTGGCGCGCTCAGCCGAGCGGCTGGGGCGGGGCGAAGAGGTTGATCCGCTGTCCGAGCAGGGGCCCGAAGAATTGCGCCGCCTGACCAGCGCCTTCAACGAAATGCAGGCTCGGCTGTCGCGCTTCGTCTCGGAACGCACGCGGTTGCTGGCGGCCCTGGGGCACGACCTGCGCTCTCCGCTGACGGCAATGCGGGTGCGTTCCGAAATGGTCGAGGATGACGAAACCCGCGAACGGCTGGCGGCCATCATCGAGGAAATGCAGGAGATGGTCGAGTCGACCTTGTCCTTCGCGCGCGGGATGGTGACGGCGGAAGAAATGCAAACTGTTGATCTTGCGGAGTTTCTAAAGGAATTGTCGGACGACATGGCCGCCGTGGCGGGGGACGTCAGCCTGCAGGCACAGCCCGGGATCGTGGTCCGCATCAAACCCGTCGCGATGCGCCGCGCCTTGCGCAATGTGTTCGAGAACGCCATTCGCTACGGCCAACGCGCGCGGGTCAGCGCACAAGCCGCTGATGGTGTCGCCCGCATCACGGTCACCGACAATGGCGAGGGCATCCCCGAGCCCGATCTGGAACGCGTGTTCGATCCGTT
>JALSJL010000443.1 GCA_026989405.1 Marinosulfonomonas sp.
CAGCGGAGCGGTTTAACCCGCTCCGGCTTCCTCCGATACCAGCGTTTCGTGGTCCGCTCATCGGCGTGAGCAAGGAGGCGTTTGGCGTGCTCCAACGTCTTGGCGTCTGAGGCGCACTTCGCTCGCAAATCGTGCTCAGTGAAGCGTTCCTTCACCCGGGTTTCGGCCAGGACGCGCGCCATGAAGCGCTGCCACATGGAGTCCCAAGCGTTTGCTGATCCATCATCGCGGACATAGGGATCGCCACAGCGCGTGCAGAACAGCCAGGGACCGATGTCCAGGGGCCTGACTGATCTCGCTGCCTCGATGGCCTCCCGCAACTCCTCCGTCCATTCTATGATCAGCCGTTTCCCTGTTGTCAGGGCCGTTTTGCGGGGCTGAACGTGGATTCCGTCAGGCTTCAGGTCTGAGATGCGCAGGCGCAGGAGATCGCCGCGCCTGAGTCCCGTGAGGAGCTTGATGCGGATGTAGGCCTGCACGGCTTTCACAGAGCCGCGCTTGCGTCTCGATGGCAGGGCCAGGGCCTCAACGATTTCCCAGTCTTCCACGTAGCGTTCCCTTGCCCGTGGCCGCCGTCCGCGGAGCTGCAGCTGACCCAGGAGCGGGTTGGCACGGATCATGCCCCATTCCACAGCCTTGGTCAGGGCATGGCGGAGCACTTCCACTTCCCTGATCGCTGAGGTCTTCGCGGCACGTTTGTCCACGTAGCGGTATATGTGATGGGGCTCGATAGCGGTCAGTGGCATGTGGCCGAAGACGGCCTTGAGGCGGCGGAGGATGGGGGCCTGTTCCCGTTGGGTTTTGGGAGCCTTGGCCGGCAAGACTTCAAGGCTGTAACGGTCGAGGAGGTCGCCAATTGTCCTGGCCTCATCGATGTGTTTCAGTCTCGACGCCCACGTCTTATAGGCTTCCGGGAGGGTCCTGCCGAGGCGGAATGTCTTTTTCCCGTCCCACAGGTGCTCCAGGCCCCTGGGTACCTGGTAGTAATAGGCGCCATGTGTGTACCGCCACCGGGTCGGTAGGCCTCGGTTTGCTGGATTGCGTTTACGTGGCGGCACGGTCCAGGGCGCTCCAATCAGGCTCCACGGAATATTCCTCGTTGGATTCCGTTTTACCGCCCATCATAGCTTCAATATGTGCCCGAAGCACCAGCGGGCGGCCGTCCGGCCTGATGGTGTGCATGATGCCCATGGCGCGTAGGGCTTCGATCTGCGCGCCTTTTCGGACGCGGCCGGTGAGTTGTTCCAGCTCTTCAGGTGTCAGAAACAGTCCCATGGATCAGGTCCTGTACTTTATTTGAGCCTTCTGGGAGGCTTTCATCGCTCATTTCAGGCGGCCTCTCGCCATGGCTGTCTGGGCCAATGGCCTGTTTTTTCGCGGTAGCGCATTTCCCATCTCAGGCGCCGCAGGATGTTTCGATCGTGCTCCTCCTTAAGGCGGTCCTGCTCCGTGGACCGCAGGCGCCGGGCCATCGGGCGGCGCGCGGTCTCAGCGACTGAGCCGAATGCGGCGATGCGGCCGAAGATGGTGCCGACGATGAACGCCAACACTATCCAAACAACTGCTGCGATTAATGTTGTCATAATTGCACCTCGCTAGCGCTTACCGGGGTTTTCGTACTGTCCTGCAGCGACTGGTAGAGCGATTCGAGGGCCTGAAACGGTGTGTAGTGAACGCCTGTGTCCCTTTCTTTTCTCGCTGGAATGTTGCCCATTCTCCTCCTCCTTTTTCTGGCGGCCTCCACTGGCTGGCTGGATTCGAACCAACTCGCGGGTATTAGCCCGGTCTGAAGCAGTGATTCACACACTTTCTCATGCCAGTCGCATTAAGCAGGACGGTGGTCTGTTGCAACGTCGCTCAACTCCTAGCCTGCACATGATCTACAGCGTTTCCCACACGCCGCAGCCAGCTTCGGCCATAACTCTCCGCCGCTTCGCTCTCGCTGGGCCCTGGATCCCCGGCCTACCGGCCTACTCAGGACGGCGGTCAAATTCTCCTTACCCCTCCTCCTGTTCCCCCGGCTGGTCCGTAGTGGGCGGGGCGGGGAAGGTGTGTTGGAAAAAGTAGCAAAAGCTATTCTGCAAGTCAATAGCAGTTGCTATTTTTTGTTGGTATGTGAAAATAGCCACACGCTATCCGGAAGCGTGCGTCTGGCCGTGTGGTAGAGGATCGGAGGGAGTGCGAGGTCGGAGGGCGGGAGCCACCCCCGCTTCAAGCCCGGCTTGTGTGGAACCCCGCCATCAGAAGGTGTGCGGTCTGGGCGGTGAAATATCTGTTGATGTTCGGACAGTTTTGTCCGATAATATGGGGTGTGAAAGGAAGCGAATTCATCAAGCGGGTCATGAAGCTGGCCAAGGATCGGGGTCTGGTGGCTCGGATGGACAAGAAGCGCGGGAAGGGAAGTCATGTCACGCTTTACTATGGAGATCGTCACACCATTGTTCGTAACCCGAAGGATGAGCTGAAAAAAGGAACTCTGAATGCCATGCTTAAACAACTGGGGCTGGATAAAGACGAGATATGAGAGAAAACATTATGAATTTTACCTATCCTGCGATGCTTACTCCCGAGGAGGAGGGCGGTTTCGTCGTGACCTTCCGTGATCTGCCGGAGGCCATCACCCAGGGTGAGACGATTGAGGACGCGCTGGCCGAGGCGGCTGATTGCCTGGAAGAGGCCATTGCGTTGCGCATCGATGATGGGCTGGATATCCCCGAGCCCAGCCGGCGGCGTAAAGGCGAGCATCTGGTGGCCACGCCGTTGCAGACAGCGATGAAAGCGGCGCTCTATCTGGCCATGCGGGAGTCCGGCATTTCTAAGTCAGAACTTGCAAGGCGACTTGCAGTGGATGAGAAAGTGGTCCGACGACTGCTGGATCCGCGTCATGGAACCAGGCTCTCCGTCATGGAGCGGGCGCTTGTAATGCTCGGCCGGCATGCGGAGCTGCGGGTGGCTTGATAGTCAGAAAATGCTCAGGCAACGAGCTTCGGCGTGATCGTGCCGGACCTCAAAACTGAGACCACAGCATGTTGTGGAAGTTTTGGGTTTTAATGCGCAATATGTTGTGTTCTTAGATTGGTTGCTCCCAAGATTTGTATTTAGCCAAATCGTTAACCATATCATAAAAATGGTTTAACTATAGCTATTCGTGGTAGAATCCTACTTCTGTGGAGGAAGGGAATGCTCTTAAGGTTAGGTTGTGTTGCGGTGATCCACAGGCCTGCCTGTCTTAATTGGCCTTGTATCTGTCTTTATAGCTGGCCGTAAAAGGTCATCAGTGGCTCGGTCAAGCTCACGGAGGCAAGGAAATCGCTAGAGGAAGATATGAAGCTTGATGATCATGGGCAGCCGCCGCCGAGCTTTAATTTTAGGCGGAACATGCAAAAAGCAATGGACGCACTTTATGGTTTGTGCGCGGGCATAGTTGCTGATTCTCAGATTAATGATAAGGAGATAATTTTTCTCGATACTTGGCTAAGGGAAAACAGTGAATACTGCCGTGTTTTTCCTGCAAGCGTTATCGCTTCGCGTGTAAGTGCGATTCTAGCAGACGGGATTATCACGGAAGAAGAGCGATCCGATCTCATGGAAACAATCATGCAGATGCTAGGCGGGACACTTGAGGAAAGCGGTTCAGCTGATGGTCTGGCAACGAGACTGCCTATAGATAATGTTGATCACGTTAATTTTCTAGAAAGGGGTTTTTGTTTTACCGGCAAGTTTGTTTATGGACCGCGTACTAAATGCCAGCGTGAGGTCGTTGATCGTGGTGGGTATGTATCAAATGATGTTACGCTTGACCTCGATTATCTTGTTATTGGCACCCTGGCTAGTCGAGACTGGGTGCACAAAAGTCACGGGAGAAAGATAGAAAAGGCATTAAAGTACAAGGAAAAGAAAAATGAACTCTTTATCATATCGGAAGAGATCTGGCTGACCTGCTTGAACTATAGCAATTCTGGCGGATCATAATTATGCATGCGCGTGTATTTGGTTGCAGTGGCTAGGTGGTTGACATTCATGCATCCTAATATCAGGAAGACCGCGCTGATTTTCTTCTATCTTTATTAAGACAGGATCAAAGTGTTCTATTTCGCCGTTGAATAGGCGGAGTGCGTCATTGAGAACATGATCAGGTTGTTCAACTTCGCATTCTCTACAATTGATGTGTGAAATGTGAATCGTATTACGCAGTCTGTTTTGTAGCCAAAACAGGAAATCATTAATTCCAGTCTTTTCGAGACCTTCTTTCAGTTGTTTGTCAATAAAAGTATGGAAATTTTCAACAATCTGCATTGAAAAAGGGTCGAGGAGTACGTTCTGAGAGCAGAGTTTGTTAATGCTGCGCGCTATCGAGATTGCAAATGTGGTGTTGTCACCAATTTTTCCAATAGCGACCATTCCAACGGGGAAAGACTGGGATGATGGGTCGGTCAGGTCTGGGCAATAACTCAATATTGCATAATGATAATTAACACGCATAAGCACCTCTCCCGCTGCTAAATTATATCAGAAAATGCCTGATATAACAATGGCTTTCTGCCTATAAGCCCCTGATATATATATTCTTTCTGTTCTTCATCTAAATGTGATTTTGGTATTCGCATTATCACTTCCTGAATCTGTGTATCGTTCAGATCGGAAATTTTGTGAATTGTTTCCAAGACGCTGTCACTATTCAAGTGGTTGAGCATCTTCGCCGGAAACCCTGCTTTTGTAATCGTCCGCCATCCGCCATTTTCCCATTCCCCTCTGCACCCCATTGAGAAAGCAAAATCAAGGAAGATGATTCTCGAATCTGAAAGTGTCTTTGGATCATACCCCCAAACTATATTATGGGGGTGATCATTATGATCAGTTTGAGCCACCCACGTATCAAAGACAAACATTGGTGAGCAATTGCTCATTGCTTGTGCAACAGCAAGACCTATTGGTGCCTGATTGACAGGAATATCTCGGATAGTTTCCCATGCATGCTGTGCAGGATACATGATAAGGCTGACCGCAACAGCGGTTTCGCATCCAGGCGGCGGATTTTCACGGTATGTCAGTTGAACGGGCGGGACAGGAAGGCCAAGATCATACGCCAGATCTGCGGCAATTTTCTCTCGCGCAGCTCTCGATACTTCAGCAGCATCCTGGTGTGCGTTTGCTGGTTTCAGGTATCCCCTGCGATGGAATCCTTCTGCTTCGACATAATATCCGCCTGCCTCTCCTTCAATAAGCCCAGTTTGGTTTGAGCACCTCATCCATTTTAGGGTTGAAACCGCCCGAGTTCGCCAATCTTTGGCTATTTCTTCGTTTGTCACATATCTGCTCCTTCAGAAGGTATTTACTCCACATCAGTCACGATCTGCTGTCAACGCCGCAAAACACTGCGCCATCTGACATTGGATAGTCCTGTGCTCACTTTCTCCTCCTCACCGCCGTCGGTCGTATGACGCCAACCACGGGGTGCATGAACTCGATCTCTTCTCTCTTGCGCTCGATGCGGCCATAGCCGTCCGAGACGCTGTCCAGTCCGATCCGGTCGCCTCTGATATAGGCCAGGCGCTTGACCATGACCTCGCCGTGCTTCATGCGCACGACCACCTCGTCGCCGGGCTGGGCGTCCCAGGAGGGGTAGACGAGCACCAGCTCGCCTTCGTGCATTCTGGGTTCCATGGAATTGCCTGAAATGCGCAAGGCATAGGCGCAGGGGTCCTTGGCCGGGACGTCGATGTAGTCCTCGCCGTAGCCTGGGGGATAGCCCAGCTCGAACCATTCCCGGTCCGGGCCGGCCTCAGTGGTGCCTACGACCGGGACGGTAGTGATCTGGTCGAGATCTGGCCCCGGTGCGACGTTGGCGTGTGGTGGGGGTGTTTTTTGTGGAGTTCCATCGCCATTTTCAGAATCCATCCATCCTTCTGGTTTGCCAAGATTTTTCTCTATTTTTCTGGCAACTCTCTCTCCGATGCTACGCCTCCCGGTCATCATCTGACTAACATGCCCAACATCAAGACCTGCTGCCTCAGCGAATGCTTTCTGAGTGCCGTATTCCCTTATCAGGTTAGATAACTTTTTCTTTCTTATTTCTTGGACTTTCATGTCTGCACGATAGCAAATGCTACGGTTCTATCAATGAGCAAATGCTATTGACTTAAAAAGTAGCATTTGCTATTTTCCTCCTCATGATGTTCAAAGATTATTTTTCTTCGTTGAGCAGTGACGAGAAGTCTTCCCTTGCGTCAGCCATGGGCACTTCTGTCGCATATCTCTCACAGATTGCACATGGCCACAGAAAGGCCGGGGCCAACCTGTTGCTGAAAATTGAGTCGGCAACTAGCGGGAAAGTAACCCCATACGATCTTCGGCCAGATCTGCAGCCCCCCAACGGGAAGGCCGTATGACCAGCGGGCATGGAGAAAGGGTGTCTCGCCGGGCCCATACCCCGGAGACCGGCCGGTTCGACTCCGGCGCCCGCTACCATTTTCTGCGCGATCTACGCCAAGCGTCTGTAATCAGCATCAGTAGCCAGCACGCGCCGCCGGCGATGAACCATAGGTTTTTGATTGGCCCCCTCATGAGCGCAGTTTCTTCTATGGATGGTGTCGGTGGAATGGTTGGTAAGTGCCAATGAAACAGGCCGTCATTGCTGTCCCTGAGCTAATCATTGACCTCTTTGCCGGCGGTGGCGGAGCCTCGCTCGGAATCGAATGGGCAATGGGCCGCGTGGATATCGCGGTCAACCATGACCCGGAGGCTATTGCAATGCACCAGGCCAACCATCCACGCACGCGCCATTTTTGCGAGAGCGTGTTCCGCGTGAACCCGCTCGATGTCGCCGGCCACAGGCAGGTCGGCCTGCTCTGGGCCTCCCCGGACTGCACCCATCACAGCAAGGCCAAAGGAGGCAAGCCGGTCAGCAAGAAGATCAGGGGGATGGCCTGGGTCGTTGTTAAATGGGCCAGGCGCCTGCGTCCGCGCGTGATCATGCTGGAGAACGTCGAAGAATTGGAGGACTGGGGTCCGGTGACGAAAGATGGGCGCCCCTGCCCGCTGCGCAAGGGCCAGCAGTTCCAGGAATTCGTCCGGCAGTTGGAGCGTATCGGATACCAGGTGGAATGGCGGCTGCTTCGCGCCTGCGACTACGGTGCCCCCACCATCCGCCGCCGCCTGTTCATAGTCGCACGGCGCGACGGGCTGCCCATCCGCTGGCCGGTACCGACGCACGGCGATCCGAATTCTGAGGCCGTTCGTCGTGGACTCCTACAGCCGTGGCGCACCGCCGCAGAGTGTATTGACTGGTCTATCCCCTGCCCGTCGATTTTCGGGCGCAAGCGACCGCTCGCAGAGAATACACTGCGGCGCATTGCACGTGGCATCCAGCGGTTTGTGCTGGACGATCAAGACCCGTTCTTGCTGACGATAGACCATCAGAGCAGCAACAATGCGGTCTATGCCGTTGACGTGCCGCTGACGACGATCACATCCAAGGCCCGCCACTGCCTGGTCGCCGCATTCCTCGCCAAACACTACGGTGGCAACTACGAGGGTCCGGGTGCTGATGTCCGTCAGCCAATGAGCACAGTCACAGCACGAGACCACCATGCACTGGTCCACGCGCACTTGCTCAACCTCAAGGGCCGCGACCGCCGCATGCGGGGAATGGACCAGCCGTACCCCACCATCTGCGCCGGCGGCAATCACGCCGCCCTGGTTGCGGCCCTCATTGCACCCTACTACGGCAGTGGGTCAGGCACCACAGGGCGAGATTTGCGCGCGCCGGCGCCGACAGTCACCAGCCGTGACCGGCTCCAGCTCGTCACCGTCACGATTGACGGGCAGGGCTATGTCCTGACCAACATCGGCATGCGGATGCTGCAGCCGCGGGAGCTGTACCGCGCTCAGGGTTTTCCGGATAGTTACATCATTGACCGTGGCCCGGATGGCCGACGCCTGAGCAGGACGTCACAGGTCCGTATGTGCGGCAACAGCGTCTGTCCACAGGTAGCCGCCGCGATTGTCTCTGAAAACTTCCAGCACGAGCAACAACTGAGGACAGCATAAATGAGCGCCAGGCAAAAATTCATCGCGAGATGGATCGTCCCAATGCTGGAAACTGCGGATGATTCCATATATGAATATGGCGGTCAGATCATGGCTGCAGAGTTCGACGGTCAGCGCGTCGCTGAGTTTGCGGCCAAGTATTACGCACAGTCAGGTCCGAATCCGCACTGGTGGGAGGTGATAGAGATGCGTCGGAAGGATGCCAGGTATGTCTGCAGAGAGGATACATGGCGCGAGGTCAGGAGATGGGGTAAGGGACAGATGGAGGTTGCAGCATGAACGACAATGAGGTTTTGAAAGAAGATGATTGGGTCACAAAGAAGCTCAATGAGCTGAAAAACATGCAGAGACCGAAACGATGCGCACCCAATGAGCATGAATGGAATAACGGCGGATGCAACCCTGAATATTGCGTGAAATGCGGCATGAGTTTTATCGCTCATGTGTTCATGGAATGTCCGTAAATTTATTGCGCGCATGAAAAGCGAACCTGCCACCATCCTTCATTTCGTCCGCCAGGCGGAATTCCATGGCATGAGCAGAATGCAGTATTGCTGCGATGTGGCGGAGCATGTGATGAACACGGTGCCTGAGTCGGAGCGGCGGATCAGTTCCGCGACAGGGCGGGGGCGGACGCGGTTGGAGTTCCATGTCTGTCTGCCTTCTGATGACGTGGACACGCTGGATCGCAAGCGGCGGGAGAATTACCGCAAGGTGATGCGCTATCTCGATGGCACGGTGTATATGCCGGTGCTGATGCGCAGGTCGTTCATCGCCTGCTTGCCTGAGCCGTACCGCACGGAGTGTCGGCGCAGGTTGTACCGGGACGAGGGGTTTCTCGCGGTGCCGGCGGATAATGCGGGCGCCGGTGACGACGCAGGCGCTGTGCACGAGGAATACGCCGATGTGGCGCGCAGCGGGGGTGAGTTGCGCTGTGATAACGGCAAGATCGGGCCGGAGGATTCCCTGGAGAGGCTGATGGCACATCGCAAGGAGCTGATGGACTTGATCGAGGCGACGATGGCTGAGCTGCGTGTCACGAATCAGTCGATCAGGCTGAAGGTGATGAATGGCGTACAAGAGAGGCAATAGTAGAGGGGCTATGGCGGCGATAGGTTCCAGCACACGCGAGATGAAGGTCAACCCTGAGATGTCCGACGGGACTGCAGATGCGCTTGGGTTGACGCTCTTTGTCGATGCCATGCGCAAGAAGTTGAATGAGAAGCGCGTCGTGGATGGATATACCGGATGGCATCGTCCGGAGCAGATTTCTCTGGACGAGCTGGAGTCCTGGTTGCGCGCCCAGCTATATGACCGGGAGAAGATCGATCCTGTTGATATTGCCAATTACGCGATGATGGTCTGGAACCGGCGCCGTATGCAGGATGGCTGACCATGGAATGGTACAAGCGGGATCGCTATTACATAGAAAGCTCTGAAGGTTATACGGTCTGCAAGATATTTTGCCGCGATGTGGTGACTTATGAGGCATGGGCTCCGCGTGAGCGCAAGGGTGCGCGCAAGAAGAAAACTTATGAGATGCTGGGGCATTACCGCGGGGAAGGCGCCCTTGAGAAGGCGAAGGCGGCGTGTGCGCGGGATTTCGAGCTGAGACGGTTAGATGAGGCAGGTCCTGTATCGCGACCCGACGTTTGAAGCTGTCGCAGCAATGGAAATCAGAGGGCGTGGTTGCCGTGTATGTAAGTGGCGGGTCGGGCTGAGCAAAGGTGCTGTTGTTTGTGGTGTGGGAGAGCGTTTCCCGAAATGCAGAACAATAAAGAAGGGCTTCGTTCTGGATGAGCCCGCTTGAGAAAGTTATTGATCAGATGGCCTCTGTCGGTATACGGGGGCTGTCCGCCACTGATTTGATCGTCGATGGGAAGATCCATCGTTTTTCGCCAGAGGGTACGCGCAAGAAGTCAGGCTGGTATGTGCTATTCGATTTCGTAACACGCGCCGGCGAGCATATCGTGACGGGGGCGTTCGGCGATTATCGCCAATATGGGAATCAGAAATTTACGGTCAAGTCTGATGCCCGTCTCGATGATGCGGAACGGGACCGGATGCGCCGAGAGACGGAAGCGCGCAGGAAGGCTGCAGAGAAGCGCCGGCGCGACTTGGCGCGCCGGGCGGCGCTG
>JALSJL010000444.1 GCA_026989405.1 Marinosulfonomonas sp.
CTCTCGTGCCTGTCGCAGGATGGATGGCAGAGCGTTTTCCGGCGTTTGCCCGCATCTTCCTATTGACTGTCCGGGGGCAATCGGGGTCGATAGAACGCAAGCCTGAAGGGGGGGCGGACATGAGAACGCAGGTTGCCATTGTCGGGGGCGGGCCATCGGGCCTGTTGCTGGCGCTGCTCTTGAGGCGTCGTGGCATCGATGCCGTGGTGCTGGAGCGCAGGTCACGCGAACATGTGCTGGGGCGCATTCGCGCCGGCGTGCTCGAGCGTGGCTTTGTGGGTTTGATGAAAGAGGCCGGCGTCGGCGCGCGCATGGAGCGCGAAGGGATGATGCACGACGGCATCCATATTGCCCTTGAAGACAGCATGTTTCACGTCGATTTTCGACGCCTTGCCGGAAATGGCGTGATGGTCTACGGCCAGACCGAGGTGACGCGCGACCTGTATGATGCCCATGAGGAAGCCGGCAGCACGATCCATTTCGAAGTCGAGAACACAGAGATCGTCGGGGCCGACACCGATGCGCCGTCGGTGCGCTGGCGCAGCCGCGCCGGAGATTGCGAGATGACCTGCGATTATGTGGCCGGGTGTGACGGGTTTCACGGCGTCAGCCGCCAGACCATCCCGGCCGATGTCCGGCGCGAGCATGAAAAGGTCTATCCGTTCGGCTGGCTGGGCATCCTTTCGCAGACGCCGCCGGTGTCCGATGAACTGATCTATTCGAATTCGGCGCGCGGCTTTGCCCTGTGCTCCATGCGCCACGAAAATCTCAGTCGCTACTACATTCAGGTGCCGCTTTCGGACAGGCCGGAACAGTGGAGCGACGACGCCTTCTGGGATGAACTGAAGCGGCGCCTGCCAGAGGCGTCGGCGCAGGCGCTTGTGACCGGCCCCTCGATCGAAAAGTCCATCGCCCCGCTGCGCAGTTTCGTGTCCGAGCCGATGCGCTGGGGCCGGCTGTTTCTGTGCGGGGACGCGGCCCATATCGTGCCGCCGACCGGGGCCAAGGGGCTGAACACGGCCGCCAGCGACATCCACTATTTGTATCATGCGCTGGTTCAGGCCTATCATGACGGTGATGACGACGGGCTGGAAAGCTACTCGGACCGCGCGCTGGCGCGCATCTGGAAGGCCGAGCGGTTCAGCTGGTGGATGACAAACCTGCTGCACCGCTTCCCCGAGCAGGGGGCGTTCGATCTGCGCATGCAGCGGGCCGAACTGGAATTTCTGGCCGAAAACGAGGCCGCGCAGCGGGTGCTGGCGGAAAACTATGTGGGGCTGCCTTACTGATGCAATTTGTCGAACTGAACGGGATCATCCAGCACTATGACGTCCGGGGGCCCGAGGACGGGCCGGCGGTGGTGTTTTCCAATTCCCTGGGAACCGATTTCCGGCTTTGGGAACAAGTGCTGCCGCTGCTGCCGGACGGGCTGCGCGTCATCCGCTACGACACCCGGGGCCACGGGCTCAGCTCGGCGCCCGGCGGGGATTATTTCATGGGTGATCTGGTGGCCGACGTGGCCGCTCTGATCGAGCATCTGAAGGTGAAGGACTGCGTTTTCGTCGGGTTGTCGGTCGGCGGGCTGATCGCGCAGGGGCTGGCTGCCGAGCGGCCGGAACTGCTGCGCGCGGCGGTCTTGTCGAACACCGCCGCCAAGATCGGCACCCCGGCGATGTGGGCCGAGCGCATGGAAGCCGTGCGCGCCGGCGGCATCGCCGCGCTTGAAGAGGGCATCCTGCAGCGTTGGTTCTCGGGGCGCTGGCGGCGCGAAAACCCGGTGACGCTGGCCGGCTGGCGCCACATGCTGGTGCGCACGCCGGTCGCGGGCTACCTTGGCTGCTCGGCGGCAATCGCCGAGACCGACCTGTTCGAAAGCACGGCGCGGCTGAGCCTTCCGGTGCTGGCGATTGCCGGTTCGGAAGATGGCTCGACCCCGCCCGACCTGGTGCGCGAAACCGCTGACCTGATCGCCGGCGCGCGGTTTCGACTGATCCGCCATGCCGGGCATCTGCCCTGCGTGGAACAGCCCGGGGAATATGCCCGCGTGCTGACGGATTTCCTGCGCGAGGTCGGACATGTCTGAGCGGCGCGAACACGGCATGAAGGTGCGCCGCGAGGTGTTGGGGGACGCCCATGTGGACCGGGCCGAAGCGGCAAGAACCGCGTTCGATGCGCCGTTTCAGGCGTTGATCACCGAAGGCGCCTGGGGCACCGTCTGGGCCGGCGACGGCATCAGTCGGCGCGAACGCTCGATGTTGACCATTGCGCTCCTGGCGGCCGGCGGCCACTGGGACGAACTGGCGATGCACATCCGCGCAACCGCACGCACCGGCGCCAGCCCCGAGGATGTGCGCGAAGCGTTGATGCACGTGGCCATCTACGCCGGCGTGCCGGCGGCCAACCACGCCCTGGCGGTCGCGCGCGAAACCTATCAGGACATGGGAGTAGACATGGGAGTAGAACCGTGAAACCCGCCGAATACTATCAACGAGACCGCAAGCACCACCCGCCGGCCCTCTCGGACGACTACAAGACATCCGTCACCCGGTCGCCGCGCCTGGCGTTGCTGTCTGTCGAAAACACCCTTTCCGAGATCACCGGCCCGGTGTTCGGCCATGACGATATCGACCCGGCCGACAACGACCTGATCGGCAACTACCGCCACGACGGCGACCCGATTGGCGAGCGCATCATCGTGCATGGCCGCGTGCTGGATGAAAATGCCCGCCCGGTGCCCGAAACGCTGGTCGAGGTCTGGCAAGCCAATGCGTCGGGCCGATACCGGCATCGCAATGACCGGTATCTGGCGCCGCTCGACCCGAATTTCGGGGGCTGCGGGCGCACCATGACCGATGAGAACGGCTATTACTTTTTCCGCACGATCAAGCCGGGGCCCTACCCGTGGCGCAACTGGATCAACAGCTGGCGGCCGGCGCATATCCATTTCTCGGTCTTTGGCCGGGCTTTCGCGCAGCGGCTGATCACGCAGCTGTATTTCGAGGGCGACCCGCTGATTGCGACCTGTCCGATCGTGCAGTCGATCCCGGATGCGGATGCGGTGCAGCAACTGGTGGCCCGGCTGGACATGAACGCGTCGATCCCGCTGGACACGCTGGCCTACCGGTTCGACATCGTTTTGCGGGGCCGCCGCTCGACCCTGTTCGAAAACCGGCTGGAGGGGAACTGATGCGTGACAAGCTGGGATACCTGAAGGAAACGCCGTCGCAGACCGCGGGCCCCTATGTGCATATCGGGCTGGCGCCGGGCGCGGCCGGGTTCGAAATTTTCGACCGTGAACTGGGCTGGGAGATCGCGGGGCCGCAAGCCAGGGGCGAACGTATCCGGGTCGAGGGCCGCGTGAGCGACGGCACCGGCGCGCCGGTCAAGGATGTGCTGATCGAGCTTTGGCAGGCCAATGCCGAGGGAGTTTATGCGCATCCCGAAAGCGGCGGCGAGGTCGAGCCGGGCTTTCGCGGCTGGGGCCGGGTGATTTCCGATTTCGAGACCGGAGAATGGGCGTTCGAGACCGTAAAGCCGGGGGCTGTGCCGGGGCGAAACGGGGCGATTCAGGCGCCGCATATCAACCTCTGGATCGTGGCGCGCGGGATCAATCTTGGCCTGAACACGCGGCTCTATTTTGCCGATGAGCAAGCCGCAAACGCGACCGATCCGGTGCTGAACCTGATCGAACAGGAGCATCGGCGCGCGACCCTGGTGGCCACGCGGCAAAAGAAGGGGCTTTACCGTTTCGACATCCGGCTTCAGGGGGAAGACGAAACCGTGTTTCTGGATATCTGAGCCATGGCGGCAAGCATCTTTGACAGCGTGATGTTTTCGGGCCTTTTCGGCGACCGCGAAACGGCCGCGTTGTTTTCCGACAGTGCCGAAATCCGCGCCATGCTTCTGGTGGAAGGCGAGCTTGCGCGCGCCCAGGGCAAACGCGGGATCATCCCGGCCGACAGCGCCGAAGCGATCTGGCGGGCAAGCCGTGAAGTTCAGATCGATGCAAGCGCGCTGAGCGCCGAAACCGGGCGCAGCGGTGTCGTGGTGCCGGCATTGGTGCGCGCGTTTCGCGAAGTGATGCAGGCACCCGAACATGCGCAATTCGTGCATTGGGGCGCGACGTCGCAGGATATCATCGACACCGGGCTGATGCTTCGGTTGCGCCAGGTTGCCGGCCTGTGGGAGCAGCGGCTGAAAGAGCTGCTGCGCGCCCTGGGAGAGCTGGCCGAAACCCATGCCGGGTTGCCGATGGCGGCGCGCACCTGGGGGCAGGCGGCAACGGTCACGAGTTTCGGGGCCGTGGTCGCGGGATGGGGCGCGCCGTTGCTTGCCCATGTCGATCGGCTGCACGAACTGCGCCCGCGCGTGTTCTGCGTGTCGCTGTCCGGCGCGGCGGGCACGGCCGCGGCGCTGGGACAGCAGGCGCCAGAGCTGCGCGCCGATCTGGCACATGCGCTGAAGCTGAATGACCCGGGGCGAAGCTGGCACAGCACGCGCGATGGTATCGGCGAACTGTCGGGCTGGATCACACTGGTTGCGGCCACCCTGGGAAAAATGGGGCAGGATCTGGTGTTGCTTGCCCAAAGCGGGATGCAGGAGATCGCAATCGGTCATGGCGGCGGCTCGTCCACCATGCCGCAGAAATCGAACCCGGTGCATCCATCGTTGCTGGTGGCGCTGGCGGGCCATGTCAACGGGCTGAACGCCTCGCTGCAGGGTGCGCAACTGCATGAGCAGCAGCGCGATGGCGGGGCCTGGATGCGCGAGTGGCTGGCGCTGCCGCAAGCCTGCATCGGGCTGGCGCGCAGTCTGGACGTCGCCGCCGGCCTGGCCCGCGTGATCGAGCCGCGCCCCGAAGCGATGCGCGCGCAGGTGGACGCATCGCGGGGGCTGATATTTGCCGAAGCGCTGAGTTTCGCGCTTGCCGCACACATGCCGAGGCCCGATGCCCAGGCCCTGGTCAAGGAAATGTGTGGGCGTGTTGCTTCAGAAAACCGCCATCTTTCGGAAATTGCGGCAGAAAAACTGCCAGCCGCCGAAATCGCTCCGGTGTTCGATGCCCGGGTTCAGTTGGGAATGGCGCCCCGGGAGGCCCGCCATTTCGCAGAAGAAACCCGGCGGCTGTGATGGTTCCGGGGGCAATTTTTCGTAAAACCGACCAAATGGTTGGATAATTTCCTGATTCTGTCTTAAGGGAGAGTTGACGATTGTTGCGTTTGCAAAGAAGCTGCAATCCGAGTTTTGTGGATTTGGGAAACCGAACGGGAGGAAACCAGATGAAGAAACTGCTTGCGGCCGCCATCGGCGGCGCCTTGGCACTTGGCCTTACGGCTGGCGCCGCCATCTCACAGGAAGTGACGCTGCGCTTCCAGCATTTCATTTCGCCAAAGGGCTCGGTTCCGCTGCGCTTCATGGTTCCGTGGGCCGAAAAGATCGAAGCCGACAGCGGCGGCCGGATCAAGATCGAGATCTACCCGGCGATGCAGCTGGGTGGCAAACCGCCGGCGCTCTATGACCAGATCCGCGATGGCGTGATCGACGGCGGCTGGGCCATTCCGGCCTATACGCCGGGCCGTTTCCCGGAAGCCGAGGCGTTCGAGTTGCCGTTCATGACGTCGATGTCGGCCGAGGCGTCCTCGAAGGCGGCCTGGGACTACATGATGAAACACGCAGGCGAACGCTTTGGCGACGTGAAGCTGCTTGCGGTGCATGTGCACGGGCCGGGCGTGGTGCACAAGAAGGGTGACCCGATCACCTCGGTTGCCGACTTCAAGGGCCTGAAACTGCGCGGCCCCTCGCGCCAGGCCAACAAGTTGCTGGAAGCGGTGGGGGCGACCCCGGTCGGCATGCCGGTTCCGGCCTTTCCCGAGGCCCTGTCGAAAGGCATCGTGGATGGCGGCGTGATCCCGTGGGAGATCGTGCCACCGCTGAAAGTGCATGAACTGACCGACAGCTCGACCGAGGTTGGCGGCGACCGCGCGCTTTACAACACCGTCTTCATCTGGGCGATGAACAAGGACGCCTATGACGGGCTGCCCGATGATCTGAAAGCGGTCATCGATGCCAACTCGGGCGTGGAAACATCCGGCTGGGCCGGTCGCGCGATGGACGAGGGCGACGATGTTGGCAAACAGGTGGTGATCGACAACGGCAACACCGTTGTCACCATGGACGACGCCACGACCGCCCAATTGCGCGCGATCGGCGATCAGCTGACGCAGGCCTGGATCGAAGAGGTCACGGCCAAGGGGCTGGATGGCGCTGCGATGGTGGCCGACGCCCAGGCGCTGGTCGCGAAATACAGCGAGTAACGAAACGCGCCGCCCCCGCGACTGAAGCTGCGGGGGCGGGCCAACAGGGCTTTTCGGGGGTGGTGGCATGACAGTGCTGATTGCCGGCGCCGGTATCGGCGGGCTGGCCTTGGGGCTGAGCCTGCATCAGGCGCAGATACCCTTTCGGATTTTCGAAGCGGTGAGCGACCTGCGCCCCCTGGGCGTCGGCATCAACCTGCAGCCGCACGCGGTGCGCGAGCTGTTCGAACTGGGGCTGGAGACCGGGCTGGACCGGATCGGGTTGCGCACCCGTGAAGTCGGCTATTTCTCGGCCCAGGGTGACGAAATCTGGCGTGAACCGCGCGGGCTTCTGGCCGGCTACAACTGGCCGCAATATTCGATCCATCGCGGTGAATTGCAGATGCTGCTGTTGCGGGCGCTGGTGGAGCGTGCGGGCAGCGAAGCGGTGCAATTCTCAAGCGCGGTCACCGCCTGGCAGGACACGGGCGACGGTGTGCGCATCGCCTTGCAGGACCGCGCAAGCCGCACCGACACCGGCATGGCGCAGGGTTCGCTGCTGGTGGCTGCCGATGGCATCAACTCGACCATCCGGGCGCGGCTTTACCCCGACGAGGGACCGGCGCACTGGGGCGGCACGATGATGTGGCGCGGCATCACGCGCGGCCCGCGGTTCCTGAGCGGGCGCACGATGGCGATGGCGGGCACCCGGGCGCGCAAATTCGTCTGCTACCCGATTGCCGACCTGGAGGACGGCGGCAGCCTGATCAACTGGATTGCCGACCTGGAGATGCCCAAGGGCCATGACTGGTTGAAACAGGACTGGAACCGCCCCGGCCAACGCGCCGATTTCGCGCCGCAGTTTGCCGACTGGCATTTCGACTGGCTGGATATTCCGGCGGTGATCGAGGCGGCGGAAGGCATCTGGGAGTTTCCGATGGTGGATCGCAACCCGCTGGGGCAATGGTCATTCGGACGGGTGACGCTGCTTGGCGATGCGGCGCATGCGATGTATCCGATCGGCTCGAACGGAGCGTCGCAGGCCATCATCGACGCGCGCGTGCTCACCCAGTTGCTGCATGAACGCGGCGCCGGGCCGGAGGCACTCGCGGCCTATGATGCGGCGCGGCGCGAGGCGGTGAATGCCGTCGTGCTGGCCAATCGGGGCGACGGGCCGGACAGGATACTCGACATCGTGGCCGAACGCGCGCCCGGCGGGTTTGACGACATCGACGCGGTGATGCCACTGGCCGAGCGTCAGGCCTTTGCCGATGGCTACAAGAAAACGGCCGGCATGGATGTGCAGGCGCTCAACAGCAGGGCGTCGCTGGTCAGGATCGGGGCATGACGCGGCTGGCGGGCGGCGCCGGTTTGCGGTTGAACACGCGCCGGGTTTGGGGCATGCGCAGACGCAGCGAACGGGGGGTGAGCACATGGCATTGGCAGTGACGGCGCAAAGGCGGGTCGGGCGCGGTCTCGATTTTCTGGCGCGGATGCTGGCTTATGCGGGCGGGGTCATTCTGGCCGCGGTTTCTTTGGTCACCGTGGCCTCGATCATCGGGCGCGCGCTCTTGACGGTGAACGAGCGGTTCGGCCCGATCAAGGGCGATTTCGAGATCGTTGAAATGGGCGTGGCCATCGCGATTTTCGCGTTCATGCCGCTGGCGCAACTGCGGCGCGGGCATGTGACGGTCGACATCTTCATTTCGCGCCTGTCGGGCCGGGTGCAGGCGTTTCTCGGCCTGGTGGGCGACAGCCTGATTGCCCTGGCGAGCGGCGTGATCCTCTGGCGGTTCTGGGTCGGGTTCGGGGAAAAGTTTCCCTATGGATCGGACGGGCTGCGCAGCGCGCTGGGGATGGGTGCGCCGCCGTTCTTTCCGGAAACGACCTATGAGCTGGAGGTGCCGATCTGGATCCCGTATTCGCTGGCGCTGGTTGGCGCCTTCTTCTTTTTCGTGGTCAGTCTTTACACGGTCTGGCGTTCCCTGAACTGGACCCTTGAGGGGCAGGAGCAGCCGATATGACCGGGTTCGAACTGGCCGCAATTGCCTTTGGCCTGATGCTTCTGGGCATTTTCCTGCGGGTGCCGATCGGTGTCGCGATGGGGCTGACCGGGTTTTTCGGCACCTGGATCGTGCTGGGACGTCCGACGCCGATCCTGGCGCAGCTGAAAACGCTGAGCTACGACACGTTCTCGAGCTATTCCCTGTCGATCGTGCCGCTGTTCCTGCTGATGGGGCAGTTCGCCACCAAGTCGGGCATGTCGGCGGCGCTGTTCGAGGCGGCCTCCGATTGGCTGGGCCACCGGAAGGGCGGCATCGCGATGGCCTCGGTCGGGGCTTGCGCCGGGTTCGGAGCGGTCTGCGGCTCATCGCTGGCAACCGCCTCGACGATGGGGCAGGTGGCGCTGCCCGAGATGCGCAAGCGCGGCTATTCCGATGCGTTGGCCACGGGTGTTCTGGCGGCGGGCGGAACGCTTGGCATTCTGATCCCGCCGTCGGTCATTCTGGTGATCTATGCGATCCTGACGGAACAGAACATCGTCAAGATGTTCATCGCCGCGCTGGTGCCCGGCGTTCTGGCGGCGCTTGGCTACATGGTGACGGTTGCGATCTATGCGCGGCTGAACCCGGGCTCGGCCCCGACCGCCGAGCGCCAGCCCTATGGGCACCGGTTTCGCGCGCTGGTGAAAATCTGGCCGGTCGTGGTGATCTTCGGCCTGGTGATCGGCGGCATCGCCGGTGACTGGAACTGGGTGCGCCCGGGGGTGCAGGCGCTGTTCACGCCGACCGAAGGTGCGGCGGTGGGGGCCGTGGCCACCGGCATCTACGGCGTGGCGACCGGCGGGCTGAACCTGCGGAGCTTTCTGGATTCGGTGCTGTCGGCCGCGGTGTCCAGCGCGATGATCTTTCTGATCATCCTTGGCGCGCAACTGTTCAACTCGTTTCTGGCCTTCACGCAGGCGCCGCAGGACATGGCCGATTGGGTGGCGGCACAAGGGTTTTCGCCCTACATGGTGCTGGCGCTGATGCTCTTGTTCTACCTGGTCTTTGGCTGCATCATGGACAGCCTTTCGATGATCCTGCTGACGATCCCGATCTTTTTCCCGATCATCGAGGTGCTCGACTTCGGGCTGACGCCGGAAGAAACCGGCATCTGGTTCGGCATCCTTGCGCTGATCGTGGTCGAGGTCGGTCTGATCACGCCGCCAGTGGGCATGAACCTGTTCATCATCAACTCGCTCGCCAGGGATATTCCGATGTCGCAAACCTACCGCGGCGTGCTGCCTTTCGTGATCTCGGATCTGGTGCGGGTGGTGATTCTGGCGGCGTTTCCGGCGATCACCCTGTGGTTGGTGGGCGTGATGTTCTGAACCGGCGGCGTCTATATATGGTGTCCATTTTGGGTGCATCCACCGGATATTGACAATGTTCCGCTAATGTTCTAGATTTGAACATGAAGTGGAGACACGACATGGCTGCCATGAACCAACCCCCGCCGCCGATGAACCGCGGATCGTCGAATGACTACCACCAGATTCCGGTGACCGAAAAACAACTGGCCTATGCCCGCAAGATCGCGGCGCGCACCGGTGCGGTGCTGCCCTGGGAAGCCCAGCAGGACCGTCGCGTCCTGTCCGACTGGATCGACCGGCACCGCAAGGCGATGGAGACCAGCCGCTTCCTGGCCTACCCGTCGTCGAAACAGGTGGGTTTTGCCGAGCGGATCGCGCGGATCAAGCGGCGCGAAATCCCGCCCGAGTGCTTTCGCGACCGGGTGCTGATGTCGCGCTGGATCGACGCCAACCGCTAGGCCGGTCGGCGGCCCGGCCTAAAGAGCAACCTCCTGCGCCAACCCCTTGTCTTGCGCAATCTGCGCCGCGGCCGAGG
>JALSJL010000445.1 GCA_026989405.1 Marinosulfonomonas sp.
TTTGGTGTCGCCGGCGATCACGTCCCATGTCGAGGTTACGAGGTCATTGCCGTCTGTCAGGATCTCGGTCTGGGGCAGGCCGCCGGTGGCGATGATGTTCACGTCCGAAGCGGTCATGGCGGGGTGGTTCTCATCGACGAACTGGTCGAAATGGAATTGCACGCCCGCTTCGGCGCAGCGCTCCATGCGCCAGTCGATGATGCCGAGCATCTCGCGCCGGCGCTCGCTGCGGGCGGCGAGGCGAAGCTGGCCGCCGGGCTGGCTGGCGGCTTCGAAGACGGTGACGTCATGGCCGCGTTCGCCGGCGATGCGCGCCGCTTCCAGCCCGCCGGGGCCGGCGCCGACGATGGTGACGGTCTTGCGAGCGCGCGCGGGGGCGATGACGTGGGGCATTGACAGCTCGCGCCCGGTGGCGGCGTTGTGGATGCACAGCGCTTCGCCGCCCTGGTAGATGCGGTCGAGGCAGTAGGTGGCGCCGACGCAGGGGCGGATGGCGTTTTCGCGGCCCTCGGCGATCAGGCGCACGATGTGGGGTTCGGCCAGGTGGGCCCGCGTCATGCCGACCATGTCGAGCAGCCCGGCCGAAATGGCGTGGCGCGCGGTGGCGACATCGGGGATGCGGGCGGCGTGAAAGGTGGGCATGGCGGTGGCGGCGCGCACCCGGCCCGCGAAATCCAGATGCGGGGCGTTGGCCATGCCCTGGATCGGGATGACCTTGGTGAGTTCGGGATCGGTCAGGATGCGGCCGCGGATGACATTGAGAAAATCGACCAACCCGCTGTCAGACAATCGTTTCGAGATTTCCAGACCAAGCTCCGTGTCGATGCCGCCGGGGGCGGTTTCGTCGGCGGTATAGCGGATGCCGACGATGAAATCGGGGCCGGTGCGGGCGCGGATGGCTTGCAGCACCTCGAGCGAAAACCGCATGCGCCCGTCGAGATCGCCGCCGTAGGGCCCGTCGAGCGTGTTGTTCACCGGCGACCAGAAGGCGTCCATCAGGTGGCCGTAGGCTTCGAGCTCGATCCCGTCCATGCCGCCGGCCTGCATGCGTTCGGCGGCGTCGGCGTAGTCGGTGACGATGCGCGCGATGTCCCAGTCTTCGATCTGCTTGGGAAAGGCGCGGTGCGCCGGTTCGCGGGCGTGGCTGGTGTTGAGCACCGGCAGCCAGTCGCCGCGCGACCAGTGGGTGCGCCAGCCCAGGTGGGTGAGCTGGATCATCACCGCGCAGCCGTGCGCGTGGCAGGCGTCGGTGAGCGCGCGGATATGGGGCACGACCTCGTCGCGGTAGGCGAGGATGTTGCCGAAAGAGGGCGGGCTGTCGCGCGAGACGACGGCAGAGCCCGCCGTCATCACCATGGCCACGCCCCCCTTGGCGCGCTCGGCGTGATAGGCGCGGTAGCGCTCGGTCGGCATACCGTTTTCAGTATAGGCCGGCTCATGTGCGGTGGTCATGATGCGGTTTTTCAGGCTCAGGTGCTTGAGCTGGTAGGGCTGGAGCAACGGGTCGTTGGACATGGGCGCTTCCTTCAGTGCCAGGCGTCTTGCATGGAGGCCTTCTTGCGGGCGATGAAATCCCGCAGGGCCTCGTCGGTGGCTTCATCAAGCGGCGGGGCGGTGTAGTTGGCAAGGGTTTCCTTCCAGCGGGCATTGGCGCGGGTCATGGCGTCGATACCGCCCTGTTCGTCCCAGGTTTCCCAGGGCTGGTCATCGTTCAGCTCGCTGTCCCAATAGGCGCTCTGGTAGTGGCTGAGCGTATGGGCGCAGCCGAAAAGATGTTCGCCGGGGCCGTTTTCGGCAAGAGCGTCAAAGGCCAGGGTGTCGTCGTTCACCTGCATGCCCGCGAGATAGGCGTGCAGCGCGCCGCAGACGTCGGTATCGAGCATGAATTTCTCGTAGGACATCGACAGCAGCCCGTCGAGGTAGCCGGCCGAGTGCAACTGGTAATTGCCGCCGCTTTGCACCGCCGACATCATCGACATCATGGATTGCTGCATCGCCTGCGCGTCAGGCAGCTTGGACGTGGTGAAGCTGCCCGCCGAGCGCAGCGGCAGGTTCAGCCGGCGGGCAAGCTGGCCCATCACGAGCGAGCCGAGCGCCGGTTCCGGTGTGCCGAAGGTGGGCGAGCCGGAGCGCATCGACATCGAGGTCAGGAAGGTCGCCAGGATCGTGGGCGCGCCGGGCCGCACCAGTTGGGTGAGCGCGCAGCCGACCATGCTTTCGGCAAGGTTCTGCGCCAGCGCCCCGGCCATGGTCAGCGGGGCCACGGCGCCGCCCAACAGGAACGGCAGGTGGATCGAGCCCTGGCCGGCCGCCGCATAGGCCCGGATGCCGCGTGTCGAAATGCCGTCCCAGACCAGCGGCGACGTGGAATTGAAATTGCCCATGATCACGCAGTTTTCGTCGACGAAATCGGCGCCGAACAGGATGCGGCACATCTCTATGCTGTCCTCGGCGCGCTCGGGGGCGGTGATCGAGCCGAGGAAGGCGCGGTCGGAATAACGGATATGGGCATAGACCATGTCGAGGTGGCGCTTGTTCACCGCGATATCGGTGGGTTCGCAGATGGTGCCGCCGGAATGGTGCAGCCACGGGCTGGACTGGGCGAGTTTCACGAAATTGTTGAAATCCTCGATCGTGCCGTAGCGCCGGCCCCGGTCGAGGTCCATCACGAAGGGCGAGCCGTAGGACGGGGCGAAAACCACCGAGTCGCCGCCGATTTCGACCGTGTTGGCCGGGTTGCGGGCGTGCTGGGTAAAGCGCGCCGGCGCGGTCTTCAGGATTTCGCGGATCATGCCGGGTTCGAACCGGATGATCTTGATCGTGTCGGATTTCGCGGTGACCTGGCCGCCGGCTTGGGCAAACAGGCGCACGGTTTCGGGGTCGTCGCGAAACTCGATGCCGATCTCGGCGAGAATGCGCTCGGCGGTGGTCTCGATCCGGGTGAGGCTTTCATCGTCCAGGATCTCGTAGGGCGGGATCTTGCGGCTGATGAAGGGGACACGCAGATGCGCGCTGCGGCCTTCGCTGGCGCGTTGGGATTTGCGGGCCTTGCGACCGCTGCGTTTGCCGGACATGGGGCGCCCCTTTCGGATTTCATCCATGGGGCGGGCGAACGGCGGGCCTGTCAAGGTCTGCCAGCGACAGGGGCTGGCGCGCGGGCGGCAGATATGGAAAAACTGGCGGGCAGGGCAATCAGGGACGCGTGAAATGGTGGAAAACGGCGATCAGGCATTTCGGCGCGAGGGCAAGCTGGGGCGCTGGCACGAGATGACCTATGGCGGCGCGCTGAGCTTTCTGCGGCGCAATTTTTCGCGCGATCTGGACGGCGTGGACGTGGTTGTGTCGGGCGTGCCGTTCGACAATGCGGTGACCTACCGGCCCGGCTGCCGGCTGGGGCCGCGCGCGATCCGCGCCGCCTCGGTGCAACTGGCCGAGCTGAAGGCGTTTCCCTTCGGGTTCGACCCTTTCGAGGTGCTGTCGGTGGTGGACTGGGGCGATGTGCACCTTGACCCGCACCACCCGGAGACCGTCGGGCCGGCGATCGAGGCGCATGCCGATGCGATCCTGGCGCGCGGCGCGCGGATGCTGACCTTTGGCGGCGATCATTCGGTGGCTTATCCGCTGTTGCGGGCGCATGCGAAACGGCACGGGCCGGTGGCGCTGGTGCAGTTCGATGCCCATTGCGACACCTGGGAGGACGATGGCGTGACGATGGATCACGGCACGATGTTTGCGCGCGCGGCGGCCGAAGGGATCGTCGATGTGGCGAAATCGGTGCAGGTGGGCCTGCGCACCCACAATGACAGCGACCACGGCTTCGAGATCCTGACCACGCCCTGGGTGCATCGCTTCGGCATCGATGCGGTGCTCGAAGTGGTGCATGAGCGGGTGGGCGATGCGCCGCTTTACCTGTCGTTCGACGTGGACGGGCTGGACCCGGCCTTTGCGCCGGGCACCGGCACGCCGGTTGCCGGCGGGCTGGCCACCTGGCAGGCGCTGGAATTCGTGCGCGGCCTCAAGGGGCTGAACCTTGTGGGCATGGACGTGGTCGAGGTCTCGCCACCCTATGACCACGCCGAGATCACCGCGATTGCGGCGGCGACGGTGGCGCATGACTGGCTGTGCCTGCTGGCCGAGAAAAAGGGCGCCAGGCGGGCCGGGGTCGGGCGGCTCTAGCCCGGTTTCTGCCCGAGGTCGGCCAGGGGTTTCTGAATGGTCTGTTCGGGCGGGGCATCGGGGGTGTTGATCGCGGCGAGAACATGCTGGCCCAGCAGAAAGCCGGCCTCCTCGATGTCTTCGTAGATCACGTCGACCCTGGGTTCGATCTGTTTCAGCAGGCGCGAGCTGGCCTTCACGACGGCGCAGAAGTCTCGCCCGCGCTCGAGCCCGGCGGCGCGCAGCCCGCTCATCAACGCGATATAGGCCGCTTCGCCGGGGCAGATGAAACCGTCGGGCCGGTCCGGTGCCGCGGCGATTGCCTGCGCCCAGGCGTTGATTTCATCGAGCGAGCTGTCCAGCGTGATTTCTTGCGGGATGACGTAGTCCACCCCATGCTGGCGCACCGCGCGCATCAGCCCGTAGTTCAGGTGCTGGTGGAAGGTGAACCGCTCGCTTGGCATGATCATGCAGATGCGCCGCACGCCGGCGTCGATCAGGCGGTTGGCGGCCATGTTGGCGAAGGCCTCGTTGTCGAAATCGACGAAAGGGTGCGGCCTTGAGAACTCGGTGCGGCCGTGGCAGGCAAAGGGAAAGCCCCTTTCGCTCAGGAAGCGGACGCGTTCATCGAACGGCTTGACGCGCGAAAATACCAGCCCGTCGGCCAGGTTGTTGCGCACGATGTTCTGCACCGTGCCCTGGCTGTCGTCGGCATGGAAATGCGGCGTGACGGTCAGGTGGTAGTCGGTGCCCTGCAAGGCGCGGGTCAGACCCGAAATGACCGTGCTGCCGAACCGGATGCGCTCTTGCGTGCCATCGAGGATCAGCGTGATCACCCTGGTCTTGCCGGTGCGCAGGCGTTGCGCGGCGCGGTCGGGCGTGTAGCCGACCTGGCGCGCGATCTCGGCGACGCGGGCGCGGGTTTTCGCGGCGATCTTCGGATCGTCCGCCAGGGCGCGCGATACCGTCGTGACCGCCAGCCCCGAGATTTCGGCAACCGTGCGAAGCGTCGGGCGCTGCGTCGGGTCGGGCTTGCGGCTCATGGCGGGCAGGACGCAGGCGCGGGCGGCCGGGCCGTCGCGGCCGGCGCCGATCGCGCAAATTGAGAACGTTGCAATTCATGGCACATGTTGGGGTGAGTTATCCGCAAGCCTTGGTTGATTGCAACTTTTTTGTTCGCAAGCGTGGCGAATTGCGTTGACAGCACCGAAACTTGTATCGTTATAAATGCGCGGGAAAACTCTGGGAGGACAACATGTCAATCAATTGCAAATTCAAGATGACGGCTTCGGCCATCGTGCTGGCGGCAAGCGCCGGCATGGCAAGTGCCGGCAGCGTGGAAGTGCTGCACTGGTGGACCTCGGGCGGTGAAGCGGCGGCGCTGAACGTGCTCAAGGACGACCTGGCAAGCAAGGGCGTCGACTGGCAGGACATGCCGGTTGCCGGCGGCGGCGGCGAAGCGGCGATGACCGCGCTGCGCGCCCGGGTCACGGCCGGAAACGCTCCGACCGCGGTGCAGATGCTGGGCTTCGACATTCGCGACTGGGCCGCCGAGGGGGCGCTTGCCAACCTTGACGACGTGGCCAGCGAAGAAGGCTGGGACGCGGTCGTGCCGGAGGCGCTCAAAGCGTTTTCCAAGTATGACGGCCATTGGGTCGCGGCGCCGGTCAACGTGCACTCGACCAACTGGGTCTGGATCAGCAAGAAGGCGCTGGACGATGCCGGCGGCGCGGTGCCCACGAACTGGGATGAGCTGGTCGCGGTTCTCGACAAGATGAAGGAAAACGGCATCACGCCGCTGGCCCATGGCGGGCAGGCCTGGCAGGACGCCACGATCTTCGACGCGGTGGTCCTGTCCATGGGCAACGATTTCTACAAGGCCTCGATGATCGACCTGGACGAAGACGCGCTGGGGGGCGACCAGATGGTTGAAGTGTTCAACCGCATGGCCAAGCTGCGTTCCTATGTCGATGACAATTTCTCGGGCCGCGACTGGAACCTAGCCTCGGCCATGGTGATCAACGGCGAAGCCGGGATGCAGATGATGGGCGACTGGGCCAAGGGTGAATTCCTGAAGGCCGATCAGGTGCCGGGCGAAGACTTTGTCTGCATCCGGTTCCCGGGCACGCAAGGTTCTGTCACCTTCAACTCGGACCAGTTCGCGATGTTCAAGGTGAACGATCCGGCGGCGCAGGAAGCCCAGAAGCTGATGGCCAGCGCGGTGATGAACCCGACGTTCCAGTCGGCCTTCAACGTGGTCAAGGGCTCGGTTCCGGCGCGCACCGATGTGCCTGACACGGATTTCGATGCCTGCGGCAAGAAGGGCATGAAAGACCTGGCCGAAGCCAATGCCAGCGGCAGTCTGTTCGGCTCGATGGCGCATGGTCACGCGGTGCCCGCATCGATCAAGAACGCCATGTATGACGTCGTGACGGCGCATTTCAACGGCGAGTATGACGCCCAAACCGCGGCGGCCGAACTGGTCGCAGCCGTGGCCGACGCCAAGTAATCGCCCTTGGCTGCTCCCCGAATGGGGATATGATGATTGGCGGGCAGGGAACTGCCCGCCATTGCTGACGCCAGACGGACGTGCCCGATGCGAGAAAGTTTTCAAAATTGGTTGCCGCGGCTGGTTCTGGCACCGAGTTTCCTGCTGATCCTAGTCTTCGTGTACGGCTTCATCGCCTACACCGGCTATCTGTCGATGACGAATTCGAAGATGCTGCCATCTTACGACTGGGTCGGCCTCGCCAATTACGAAAAGCTGTTCCGGCTGCGCCACTGGAACACGGCGATGAAGAACCTCGCGATCTTCGGCGCGCTCTACATCATCGTCAGTTCGCTGCTCGGGCTGTTGCTGGCGATCCTGCTGGACCAGAAGATCCGCGCCGAGGGGGTGATCCGCCCGATCTACCTGTATCCGATGGCGCTGAGCTTCATTGTGACCGGCACGGCGTGGAAATGGTTTCTGGATCCCGGCATCGGGCTGGAAAACGTGATGCACCAATGGGGCTGGGAAAGCTTCAGTTTCACCTGGATCAAGGACCGCAACATGGCGATCTACACGGTGGTGATCGCGGCGGTCTGGCAAAGCTCGGGCTTTGTGATGGCGATGTTCCTCGCGGGCCTGCGCGGGGTCGACAACGAAATCATCAAGGCCGCCCAGATCGACGGCGCCACGGGGTTTCGCATCTATCGCAAGATCATCATCCCGATGATGCGCCCGGTGTTCCTGTCGGCCTTCGTGGTGCTCGCGCATCTGGCGATCAAGGCCTATGACCTCGTGGTCGCGCTGACCGGCGGCGGGCCGGGGCGCGCGACCGAACTGCCCGCGACCTTCATGTATTCCTACACGTTTACGCGCAACCAGATGGGGGTGGGGGCGGCCAGCGCGATCATCATGCTGATGATGATCTTTTCGATCATCGTGCCCTATATCTACTCCGAGCTGAAATCGGGGGAAAACCGATGAGCGCCGCAGGCCAGGACATCGCGCTCAAGGGCAGCCGGATCACCCGGTTCGTGATCTACACGGTGTTGATCGTGTTTGCGATCTTCTACCTGCTGCCGCTTTACGTGATGCTGACCAACTCGCTGAAACCGCTCGAGGAAATCCGCGGCGGCGGCATGCTTTCCCTGCCGAAAGTCTGGACGCTGGAGCCCTGGCGCGCGGCCTGGTCCCATGCCCAGATCGGGGTGTCGCCGACCGGGCTGAAACCGTTTTTCATCAACTCGATCATGATGGTCGTGCCGGCGGTTGTGCTTTCGACCTTCATGGGGGCGATGAACGGCTATGTGCTGACCAAATGGTCGTTTCGCGGCTCTGGCGTGGTTTTCGGCCTGCTTCTGCTGGCCTGTTTCATTCCGTTCCAGATCGTGCTGATCCCGATGGCGCGCATTCTCGGGCTGATCGGGCTGGCCGGCACCACCTGGGGGCTGGTGCTGGTGCACACGATCTACGGGCTCGGGTTCACCACGCTGTTTTTCCGCAACTACTATGCCGCTTTCCCGACCGAACTGGTGCGCGCGGCGCAGATCGACGGGGCGAGTTTCTTCCAGATATTCTGGCGCATCCTTGCCCCCAGCTCGGCGCCGATCGTCGTGGTCACGGTGATCTGGCAGTTCACCAATGTCTGGAACGACTTCCTGTTCGGGGTGAGTTTTGCCGATTTCGATTCGATCCCGATGACGGTGGCGCTGAACAACCTGGTAAATTCCTCGACCGGGGTGAAGGAATACAACGTGCATTTCGCAGGCGCGATCCTGGCGGCGCTGCCGACCCTGGTGGTCTACATCGTGTCCGGGCGGTATTTCGTGCGCGGCCTGATGGCCGGCGCGGTGAAGGGGTAAGACGACATGGCGCGACTGAAGATCGACAACCTGCGCAAGTCCTACGGGCCGGTCGAGGTGCTCAAGGGCATCGACCTTGAAATCGAGGACGGCGGCTTCCTGGTGCTGGTGGGGCCGTCGGGCTGTGGCAAGTCAACGCTGCTCAACTGCATTGCCGGGCTCGAGGATATCTCGGGCGGCGACATCCTGATCGGGGAGCGCTCGGTCACCGGGCTGCACCCGTCGAAACGCGATATCGCGATGGTTTTCCAGTCCTATGCGCTTTATCCGAACATGACGGTGGAAAAGAACATCAGCTTCGGCATGGAAATCCGCGGCATGCCCCGGGCCGCGCGTGAGGCGGCGATCAACGAGGTTGCCGACATGCTGCAGATACGCGAACTGCTGAAGCGCAAGCCCAGCCAGTTGTCGGGCGGCCAGCGCCAGCGGGTGGCGATGGGGCGCGCGCTGGTGCGCGATCCGCAGGTGTTCCTGTTCGACGAGCCGCTGTCCAACCTCGATGCCAAGCTGCGCGTCGACATGCGCACCGAGATCAAGCGGCTGCACCAGCGCATGGGCACCACCATCGTCTACGTCACCCACGACCAGATCGAGGCCCTGACGCTGGCCACCAAGATCGCGGTGCTCAAGGATGGCGAGTTGCTGCAGTTCGGCACGCCGGATCAGATTTACAACGATCCGGTAAACATGTTCGTGGCCGATTTCATGGGCTCGCCCTCGATGAACCTGCTGCCGGCGACAGTGGTGGAAGATGGTGGCGCGCTGATGGTCTCGCTTGCCGGGCACGAGGGCGACATGCTGCTGCCCGCACCTGAAAGTGCGGCGATGCGCGCGTTATTGGGCAGGCAGGTGATCTTCGGCATCAGGCCCGAGGCCTTTACCGACCCGCAAGGGGCCGACCGGACCACCGGGCAGATCGAAAAGCGCACCTGTTTCGTCGACGTGGTGGAACCGGCCGGCTCTGACACCTTCGCGGTGGTGAACCTGGGCGGCAAAAGCGCGGTCGCCCGGCTGCGCGCCGATGCGCAAATCGCGCCGGGGGCGGTGACGGAGCTGGCGTTCAACATGTCCAAGGCGGTGTTCTTCGATCCCGCCAGCCAAGCGAGGGTACAGTGAAACGGTCTGAAATCAACGAGATACTGCGCGAAAGTGATGCTTTCATTCGGTCGCACGGCTATGTGCTGCCGCCCTTTGCCCACTGGTCGCCAAGGCAGATCATGTCCGATGAGGCGGCCACGATACGCGCGCGCGCCATGGGGTGGGATATCACCGACTACGGGCAGGGCCGGTTTGACGAACTGGGGCTGTTCCTGTTCACCGTGCGCAACGGTCTGGCCGCAGACCTGACGCGCGGGCGCGGCATGCTCTATGCCGAAAAGATCATGATCTCGCGCGATCGCCAGATTGCCCCGATGCACCGGCATGTGATCAAGGCAGAAGACATCATCAATCGTGGCGGCGCCCGGCTGGTGATCGAGCTGTTTGCCCCTGACGAAGGCGGGGCGATTGACCGCAACGCACCGGTCGAGGTGCCGGTCGATGGGGTCAGCCGCCGGGTGGATGCCGGCGGGCACATCGCGCTGGAGCCGGGTGAAAGCGTTACCCTGCTGCCCGGTATCTGGCACGCGTTCTGGGGCGAGGGGGGC
>JALSJL010000446.1 GCA_026989405.1 Marinosulfonomonas sp.
AACTGCAGAGTGCATATCAGATGAACCTACCGCCCAAAGTCACCGACCGCGCTTTTGCTCGATTGGCCGAAATCAATGCCGCCAGCAATGAAGCCAAGGCCCTGCGCATTGCCGTCGAAGGGGGGGGATGTTCGGGGTTTCAGTATGACATCCGGCTGGATGAGCCTGCCGAAGACGACCTTGTGCTGGAAGGCGCGGGCCAGAAAGTCGTGATCGACACCGTGTCGCTGCCGTTCCTGTCGGGCGCGACCATCGACTTTACCGAAGAACTGATCGGCGCGCGATTTGCCATCGACAACCCCAACGCCACCTCGTCTTGCGGCTGCGGAACGTCGTTTTCGATGTAGGCGGTCATATCGACCCGCAAATCCGGCATATCTTCAAGAAACGGCGGCCGGGTCGCACGGTCGGTTCATGGCGCTTGTCATTACCGTCGCCGGGACCATAATGCCCGGACGCAAGAACGGGGCAGACATGAAAATCGCCAGCTACAACATCAACGGCATCAAGGCGCGCATCTCCGCGCTCACCGAATGGCTGCAGGAAGCCGACCTGGACGTCGCCCTGTTGCAGGAAATCAAATCCGTCGACGATAACTTCCCGCGTCAGCATTTCGAGGACATGGGCTACAATGTCGAAACCCACGGGCAGAAGTCGTTCAACGGCGTTGCGATCCTTTCGAAACTGCCGTTGGAAGATGTCCGGCGCCAACTGCCGGGGGATGAAACCGATGAACAGGCCCGGTGGATCGAAGCCACCGTCATCGGTGAGAAAAAGGCTGTTCGTCTGTGCAACCTTTACCTGCCAAATGGCAACCCGGCACCGGGGCCGAAATATGACTACAAGCTCAACTGGATGGAACGGCTCAGGGTGCGGGCTGCGGACCTTCTCAAACATGAAGAATGTGCTCTTATGGCCGGGGATTACAACATTATTCCGCAAGACGAAGACGCGGCGAATCCGGAAAAATGGCGCGAAGACGCCCTCGGGAGACCCGAAAGTCGGGCGGCCTTTCGGCGCATTCTGAACCTTGGACTGACCGACGCCTTGCGCGCGCGCACCCAGGCGCCGGGGCACTATACGTTCTGGGACTTCCAGCGCGGGGCATGGCAAAACAACGATGGCATTCGCATCGACCATTTCCTGCTCACGCCGCAATGCGCCGACCTGCTGAAAGACTGCCAGATAGACAGCCATGTCCGGGACCGCGAAAAGCCATCGGACCATGTGCCGATCTGGGTTGAACTCGACGCCTGACCCCCTTGAAATCCATGTCGCCGGCCCCACATTTTCGGGTGCAATTCCTGTTAGCGAAAGGAGGCGAAGACATGTTCAAGACAAATGTTGGACTGGTTGACCGTATCGTCCGTGCCGTTGTGGGGCTTGCACTGATCGTCGGGTATTTCATCTGGCCCGACCTCAGCTACAGCTGGGCCTTCTGGATTGGTCTGGTCCCGCTGGCCACGGCCATCGCAGGCTGGTGCCCGATCTACCGGGTGTTCGGCTGGTCGACCGATGACTCAGACAAGGGGCGCGACAAGGCACACGCCTGAGGCGCCTGATTGACCGCCGAGCGCCGCCCGGCGGTCATCAACGCAGAGTTCCAGAGCGCTATTGTGCTGCCATCTTCTTGGGTTGCAGCGCGTCCTTGAGGTAATGCCCGGTGTGGCTGCCGGCCGTTTGCGCAACTTCCTCGGGCGTTCCCGTCGCCACGATCCTGCCCCCGCCATCGCCCCCTTCCGGCCCGATATCGATGATGTGATCCGCCGTCTTGATCACATCCAGATTGTGCTCGATCACGATCACGGTGTTGCCCTGATCAACCAGTTGGTGAAGCACTTCCAGGAGCTTTTTCACATCCTCGAAATGCAACCCCGTCGTTGGCTCATCAAGAATGTAGAGCGTCCGCCCGGTCGAACGCTTGGCAAGCTCCTTGGACAGTTTCACGCGTTGCGCTTCGCCGCCCGACAACGTGGTCGCCGACTGTCCGACCTTGATATACCCAAGACCGACCCGGACCAGCGCATCCATTTTCTCACGGATCGTCGGCACGGCCTTGAAGAACGCTTGCGCCTCTTCAACCGTCATGTCAAGAACATCCGCTATGCTCTTGCCTTTGAAGCGTATTTCCAAAGTCTCCCGGTTGTATCGCGCGCCATTGCAGGTTTCGCACTGAACATAGACATCGGGCAGGAAGTGCATTTCGATCTTGATCAGCCCGTCGCCCTGACAGGCTTCGCAGCGCCCCCCCTTGACGTTGAACGAAAACCGCCCCGGCTTGTAGCCCCGCGTCTTGCTTTCGGGCAGGCCGGCGAACCAATCGCGGATCGGTGTGAACGCCCCGGTATAGGTCGCCGGATTTGAGCGTGGTGTCCGGCCAATCGGGCGCTGGTCGATATCAATCACCTTGTCGAGATGCTCCAGCCCCTTGATGGTTTCGCAAGGTGCCGGCGTCTGGCGCGCGCCGTTCAGCCGCTGCGATGCCGTCTTGAACAGCGTTTCAATGGTAAGCGTCGATTTCCCGCCACCCGAAACACCGGTCACGCAGGTGAATTTGGCCAGCGGAAAATCAACCGTGACGTCCTTCAGGTTGTTTCCGGAAGCCTTGACCACAGTCAGCTTTTTCCGGTTTCCCTTGCGCCGGGATGACGGCACGGAGATCTCGCGCTCTCCGCTCAGGTATTGCCCTGTCAGAGAAGCCGGCTCGGCCGCAATGGCTGCCGGCGCGCCCTGTGCAATCACATGCCCGCCATGCACCCCGGCCCCCGGGCCGATGTCAAACACGTGATCAGCCGTGCGGATGGCCTCTTCGTCATGCTCGACCACGATGACTGTATTGCCCTGATCACGCAGATTGCGCAGGGTTTCCAGCAAACGCCCGTTGTCGCGCTGGTGCAGACCGATGGACGGTTCATCGAGCACATAGAGCACACCCGTCAGGCCCGACCCGATCTGGCTGGCCAGCCGGATGCGCTGGCTTTCACCGCCCGAAAGCGTCCCGGCCGCCCGCGAAAGCGTCAGATACTCCAACCCGACGTTATTGAGAAACCCCAGCCTTTCGCGGATTTCCTTCAGGATGGCTGCCGCAATTTCGTTTTTCTGCCTGCTCAGGCTGTCGGGCACCGACCGGCACCAGTCCAGTGCTTCGCGGATGGACATCTCGACCACCTGCCCCACATGCAGCCCGGCAATCTTCACCGCCAGGGCCGCTTCATTCAAGCGGTAACCACCGCAGCCACCGCAGGGGCGGTTGTTCTGGTAGCGTTCAAATTCTTCCCGCACCCAGTTGGAATCTGTCTCGCGGTAACGGCGCTCCATATTCGGGATCACGCCTTCAAACGCGCGCGTCACCTCGTAGACGCGCCCCCCATCATCGTAACGAAACCTGATTTCCTCATCGCCCGATCCATAGAGAAACACCTTTTGCACCTCTGCCGGCAGATCCTTCCAGCGGGTGTCGCGCCGGAACCCGAAGTGACGCGCCATGGCTTCGATGGTCTGAAGAAAAAAGGGCGACTTGCCCTTGCGCCACGGCGCAAGGGCCCCGTCGTAAATCTTCAGCGTCTTGTCGGGCACCACCAGGTTTTCGTCGAAATACAATTCCACCCCAAGCCCGTCGCAATCCGGACAGGCCCCGAAGGGTGCATTGAATGAAAACAGGCGCGGTTCAATTTCGGGTATGGTGAACCCTGACACCGGGCAGGCAAATTTTTCCGAAAACGTGTGGCGTTCCGGCTCTCCCTCATTCGGAGCGGTCTCCAGGATGGCGATACCGTCGGCAAGATCCAGCGCGGTGCGCAGACTGTCAGCCAACCGGGTTTCCAGCCCCGCGCGGATGACGATGCGGTCAACGACAACATCGATGTCATGGCGAAATTTCTTGTCGAGCTTCGGCGCATCCTCGATTTCGTGAAATTCACCGTCAATCTTGACGCGCTGAAAACCCTGCTTGCGCAATTCAAGAAGTTTCTTGCGGTATTCGCCCTTTCGGTCGCGCACAATCGGGGCCAGCAGATAGGCGCGCATGCCTTCGGGCATGGACATGATGCGGTCAACCATGTCCTGAACCTGCTGTGCCTCGATCGGCTCGCCCGTTGCGGGCGAATAGGGCGTGCCGGCGCGCGCAAACAGAAGGCGCAGATAATCGTAAATCTCGGTCACCGTGCCAACCGTCGAGCGCGGGTTCTTCGATGTCGTCTTTTGTTCGATTGAAATCGCCGGGGAAAGCCCGCTGATGTGATCAACATCCGGCTTTTCCATCATGTCGAGGAACTGGCGCGCATAGGCCGACAGGCTTTCGACATAGCGACGCTGGCCTTCGGCATAGATCGTGTCAAAGGCCAGTGACGACTTGCCCGACCCGGAAAGCCCGGTGATCACCACCAGCTTGTTGCGCGGGATATCCACGTCAATGTTCTTGAGATTGTGCTCGCGCGCGCCGCGCACCTCTATGTTCTTCAGCTCAACCATGATCGCCCTTCGGAACGGATTGTTAATGGATAGTTGATATGGGGATGAAGGCCAACCGAAAAAAGGAACAAATGCGGAACCTTCTGGCAATTCGAACATTTTTCTTTGGCGGCCTCGTTGATTCGCACATCGTGCAGGGCTGGGTTTTTGGACTTGATCATCCTGTCGCCGGCCGGCTCGGATCAGGTCGTTTGCCGACACGGACAGCTGAAACCCGGTGGTTGCAATCGGCCCGTCCGACCCCGGATCAAGCGTTCCCGGCCATGTCTCGTCCGGGGGCCTTTCGTTGCGCGCACCCGCGATCACACTCACCTGACCGGGCCGTCATGGCCTGACCGGAAGGTCACATTCCGTTGGGGGGTTGTCATATTCTTTTTTTTGAATATATAGTCACCTCAAGCCCGGATATCGGGCGATACCAGAAACAGTTACGCGAACAGGAACAAGACCATGCTGAACTTCATGAAGGCCCGCCCGGCTCAGGGCCAGCCCGCACCAATTGCGCCGGCAGATGCAATCGCACGTGCCGACGCGGGCGAATTGACCGTCATTGACGTGCGCGACATCAGTGAGATTGCCCAAAGCGGCAAAGCCAAGGGTGCCCTGCATATCCCGCTGATGATGCTGCGTTTCCAGGCCGATCCGCGCAATCCGGATTTTCATCCCGAGCTTGATGTGGACAAGCCCGTTGCGCTGTATTGCGCCTCTGGTGCACGCTCGCAGATGGCCGGTCAGCAAATGGCACAGCTTGGCTTCAAAGAGGTCTACAACATCGGTGGTCTCGGCCACTGGGTGTCTGCTGGCGGCAAGATCGAGCGCTGAGCACGGCAGGTCATACCAAGGAAAACGGCCCCGGTTTACCGGGGCCTTTTTTGTGCGCGGAACAAGGAGCCGGCAGTCCGGTCACATGTGGATGACACGCCCGTAGGCATCCAGCACCGCTTCATGCATCATTTCCGAAAGCGTCGGGTGCGGGAAAACCGTGTTGATGAGGTCTTGCTCGGTCGTCTCCAACTGGCGACCCACGATGTAGCCCTGAATTAGTTCGGTCACTTCCGCGCCGATCATGTGGGCCCCCAGCAATTCGCCGGTCTTTGCATCGAAAACCGTCTTGATCATGCCTTCGGCTTCGCCAAGTGCAATGGCCTTGCCGTTGCCGATGAAGGGGAAACGGCCGACCTTGACCTCATGGCCAAGCTCGCGGGCCCTGGCTTCGCTATGGCCGACACTGGCAACCTGCGGTTGGCAATAGGTGCAACCGGCAATGCTTTCCGGGCGCACGGGGTGCGGCTGCCGGCCGGCGACAAGCTCGGCCACGGCCACGCCTTCATGGCTGGCCTTGTGGGCCAGCCAGGGCGCACCGGCGATGTCGCCGATGGCGTAGATCCCGTCGACGCCGGTGCGACAATATTCATCGACGACAACATGGGTCCGGTCGATCCTGACGCCCAGGTCTTCCAGCCCCAGCCCTTCGACATTGCCGACAATCCCGACCGCCGAGATCACGGTGTCGAACTCGAGCTTCCGTGTCTTGCCGCCGGTTTCGATATGCGCGGTCACCTTGCCTTTGGCCCGGTCCAGTTTCCTGACGATGGATTTTTCCATGATCGTCATGCCCTGTTTGACAAAGGCCTTTCTGGCGAAAGCCGAAATTTCTTCATCCTCCACCGGCAACACACGATCCAGCACTTCGACGACGGTCGTATCTGCCCCCAACGTATTGAAGAAACTGGCAAACTCGATCCCGATGGCTCCCGAGCCGATCACCAGGAGCTTCCCGGGCATCCGCGGTGGCTGCAAGGCGTGCTTGTAGGTCCAGACCAGATCGCCATCGGCTTCCAGGCCGGGCAGTTCGCGCGCCCGTGCGCCGGTTGCCACGATGATCGCTTTTGCACTCAGCTCTTCTGTGCCCTTGTCTGTCTTGACCGAAACCCTGCCCCTGGCCGGAATGGTCGCCTGGCCCATCACCACTGTAATCTTGTTCTTTTTCATCAGGTGGCCGATGCCGCCCGAAAGCTGCGCGGCAACCTTGCGCGAGCGTGTCACGACCGCATCCAGATCAAACCCGATCTTGTCGGCTTTCAGCCCGAACTCTGCGGCCCGCCCCATCAGGTGAAAAACCTCGGCCGAGCGCAGCAGCGCCTTGGTCGGAATGCAGCCCCAGTTCAGACAGATGCCACCCAGGTGTTCCCGTTCGACAATGGCCACCTTCAGGCCCAGTTGCGCGCCCCGGATCGCGGCCACATACCCGCCAGGACCGGCCCCGATTACAATCATGTCAAAAGTGCTTGCCGCCATGAAACTGTCTCCCGCTGGGTTTGTTCAACGTCTAAACCGTCTTGCGGGCGGCATCAACGCAAGACACGGAAAACCCGCCTTGCGACGGCTGCATGGCACGGCCTGCACGGGGTCAGGCCGCCAGTTTGTCCTTGAGGTTGCGCAACACTTCGCCGTAGCCGCCATTTTCCATGAAACGCGCCTCGGCTTCGGTGGTGGCGCGCCGCAGGGCTTCGTTGCGGTAGGGAAACCGGCCAAACATGCGGATGACTTCGCGGTGTGCGCGCGCATGGAGCAGGTTCTCTGCGCCCGTTTCCGGCATCCGTTCCTTCATCAGCCGCACGCAGCGATCCTGATCGCACAGGTTTTCGGAATGCATCAGCGGCATGTAGAAAAACTGCCGGGCCGGCTCATCAATTCGCGTGTCCCAGCCCTTTTTGATGGCCGCTTTCGCAACCGCGCGCGCGGCACGGTCAGAAGCAAACGCCTGCCCGGTTCCGCGAAACATGTTGCGAGAAAACTGATCGGCAAGGATAAGATATGCAAGAGAACCGCTGGCATATGTCAGCCAAAGCCCGCAGGCGCCTTCCTGAGCATCGAACCAGGCCTTTTCAAACCTGTCCCGAATTTCCTGATCGAGGTCTTCCCCCCCTCGATACCAGCCTTCCGGCCCCACTTCATCCAGCCAATAAGCCAGAATATCGTCAGGGTTAGCCATGACCACCCTCCTCGCGGTGTCAGCCCCTTGATAGAATCAAGCGTTACAACCATTGACGGATTCCGCAAGGCTGTTTCACAAGTTGTTTCCCGAATGTGTGCAGTTGCGACCTTCAAGCCTCGGTTGTTTCGTTTTCTTCGGCCTCGGCGGTTTCGATGGCCCATTCCTGGGCCACTTCAACCGCCACCGCCGATGCCGCAGGTGACACGCTTACATAGGGCCCAAGCTCGGAAACCGGCACCGGTGCGCGCTGGGTCATGCGCCAGGCGCCGTAGGCAGCCAACACGATCATCAGCACGGCAACAAACAACCAGAACCCCTGCGGACCAAACGCGCCCATCATCCAGCCGGTGATCAGCGGCCCGGAAATTGCCCCCATGGCGTTGATGAACACGAGGCCTCCCGAGGCGGCTGCCATGTCTTCCGGCTCCAGAAAATCGTTCGTGTAGGCAATCAGAAGGGAATACAAGGGGTTCGAGGTGCCGCCCACCAGAAAGGCCACGATCAGCAGCACCGAGTAGCTGCCGGCAAAGGCAACCCCGAGCAGCGCGACCACACCGCTGCCAAGAGCCATCGCCATGATCAGAATGCGGCGGTCCATCCGGTCCGACAGCCAGCCGATGGGATATTGCATGACCAGGGCGCCGATATAAAGCGTCGCGATGAAGACCGAAATTTCCCGGACATCCAGCCCGGCCCGCGTGGCATAGACCGCCGCCATACCGAACTGCGCCGAGAACACGCCGCCCAGCAGGAAAAGGCCCACACATCCCAGCGGCGACACCTCGTAAAGCTGGTGCAGGCTCATCGGTTTGGCGGTTTCGAACGCCGGCGTCGGGTTGACGGACAGCAGAATTGGCGTGAAGGCCACCGACACCAGAACCGACGAAATCACGAACAGCACAAACCCTGACGGGTCGCCCACCAACAAGAGGCTTTGGGCCGAAACGACCCCCAGCATCTGCACGATCATGTAGAGCGAAAGCGCCTGGCCGCGGGTTTCATTGCTGGCCGAATTGTTCAGCCAGCTTTCGGCGGTCACATAAACGCCGGAAAAACAGAACCCGATGATGATCCGGAACACGACCCAGGCCCAGGGCTCGGTGATCGTCGGAAACAGGATCAGAACCGCAGAAATCAGCGACCCGAGCGCTGCAAACACACGCACATGCCCAACCCGGCGGATCAGATCGGGCGCAAGGCGCGACCCTCCGAAGAACCCCGCGAAATAGGCCGACATGATGACCGATATTTCAAGGGTGGAAAAGCCCTCGATCGAGGCGCGCACGCCCAGCAATGTGCCCTGCACTCCATTGCCGACCATCAGCAAAAGGATCCCGAGCAACAATGCCCATGAGCTTTTCAGGACTTCCAGCATGGCGGGCTCCGAGGTTTCATGCGGTTGGGATAGGCGGGCCGGGCACAAGCCGCGCGTGCAGAAACGACCTAGCCCTGTCGCGTTTCGCCTTTTGGCAGCAGCAAGGACGCGTCGCCATAGGAAAAGAACCGATAGTCCTCGGAAATCGCGTGCCGGTAGATGTCCAGCATGCGGCCCTTGCCCATGAGCGCGCATACGAGCATCAGCAGGGTCGACCGTGGCAGGTGAAAATTCGTGATCAGCGCATCGGTTATCCGGAACCGGTAGCCGGGGGTGATGAAGATGTCGGTATTGCCGGACCAGGCCGAAATACTGCCGTCTTCACCGGCGGCGGTCTCGAGCAGCCGCAGGCTGGTTGTCCCGACCGGGATGATGCGCCCACCCGTCTGTCGCGTCCCGGCTATTTCGCCTGCCGTTTCGGCGCTGATCTCGCCCCATTCGGAGTGCATCTTGTGCTCGGCCACGTCGTCAACCTTCACCGGCAGAAACGTGCCGGCGCCCACATGCAGCGTGACATAGGAAAATTCGACCCCCTTTTCGCGCAGCCGTTTCATCAGGTCGTGATCAAAATGCAGCGATGCCGTCGGGGCGGCGACGGCGCCGCGGCGACGGGCCCAGATTGTCTGGTAGTCGACCTTGTCCTGCGCATCTGCCGGCCGC
Source organism: Marinosulfonomonas sp. (assembly GCA_026989405.1). GTDB lineage: Bacteria > Pseudomonadota > Alphaproteobacteria > Rhodobacterales > Rhodobacteraceae > JAJRUE01. The sequence continues at coordinate 9,504 of JALSJL010000446.1, forward strand.
CGGGCTGCAATGTAAGGCGGCAGGGGCATGGCCCCGGCCCGTTGCAGCGCCGCGTCGAACGCCTCGCCCTGCAGGTTGAAGTCAAGCCGTGCCACGCCTTCTTTTCGCGAAACCAGCGTTGCGCGCAACCCGGCCCCGAAGGCGACCTGTTCGCCATCCCGGACCTTTTTCAGTGGCTTGAGCAACGCATTCCACCCCCCGTCCGGCGACGGTTCAAGCAATGTCACCTCGATCCGCGCCGAGGTTGTCCCGGCCTCCCCCGCCCGCGTGCGTGTGCCACTCAGGCGGGCGGGAATGACCTTTGTGTCATTCAGAACCAGCCGATCGCCGGGGCGCAGGAATTCGGGCAGGTCGTGCATGGTCGCGTCAGTGATCCGCGCGGCGCTTGCCACAAGCAGGCGAGAGGCAGATCGCGGCCGCGCCGGACGCGTGGCGATCAGCCGTTCCGGCAGGTCAAAATCAAATTCCGAGAGTTTCATGCGTTCCGTCTCTTGCCGGGCGTTTCCAAACGCGCCGGCCGGCCAGGGGCCGCGGCGCAGCCGCGCTGTATGCCAAAGCCAGGCCGGGCGCCAGTGGTCGTCGTGATTTTTCAGCCTCCGTTGGCGGGTGCCGTCGGGGCCT
>JALSJL010000447.1 GCA_026989405.1 Marinosulfonomonas sp.
CGAATTTGGCCTGCTTTATCTCGGGTTCGCCCTGATCCTGATCATTGCGGCCGTCTGGCTGGGCATGTGGTTTGCCGAGCGGCTTTCGCGCCCGGTGGGGCGTCTGGCCGGGGCCGCGCAGCGGGTCGGGGCGGGCGATCTGGATGTGCGGGTGCTGGAGGAGGATGGCGACGACGAAATCGCCATGCTCGGCCGGCTGTTCAACCGGATGACCCATCAACTCAAGGGGCAGCGCGATGCCTTGCTGGAAAACACCCGCCAGATCGAAGAGCGCAGACGGCTGTTTGACGGTGTGCTGTCATCGGTCACCTCGGGGGTGATCGGGCTTGATGGCGACGGCAGGGTGACCTTCATTAACCGGTCCGCCGAGCGGCTGTTGCGGCTTCCCGAGCCACCGGAGCCGGGCATCGATCTGTCGCTGGTCGCGGCCGAGTTCCAGCCGATTTTCGAGCGGCTCAAAGCGTCCCGTGGGGAGGTCGTGCAGGATGAAGTGCGCCTTGTGCGCAAGGGCAAACAGGAAAACCTGCTGGTGCGCATGTCGACGATGCGCAACGCCGAAGGTGCGCTGGAAGGCTATGTTCTGGCGTTCGATGACGTGACCGACCTTGTGTCTGCACAACGCATGGCCGCATGGGGCGACGTTGCGCGCCGCATTGCCCATGAAATCAAGAACCCGCTGACCCCGATACAGCTTTCGGCCGAGCGCCTGAAACGCAAATTCGGGCCAAGGCTGGGTGATGAGCAGGGCGAGCTTGAACAATATGCGGATGTGATCATCCGGCAGACCAACGACCTGCGCCGGATCGTCGATGAGTTCTCGCGCTTTGCCCGCATGCCCGAGCCGGACCGCCATGAACACGATCTGGTCAAGCTGGTGTCGGATGCGGTTCTGCTACAGAAAAGCGGCCAGCCGGATGTCAGGATCACAGCCGAGTTGCCGGACCATCCGGTGCTGGCCGATGTGGATACCACGATGATCAGCCAGGCGCTGACAAACATGATCAAGAACGCCGGGGAAGCCATTGAAACAAGGATGGAAAAGGAAATGTCCACCCCGTTTCAGCCGGAGATACGGGTGTCTCTTGAACCGGACGGCTCCGACGCTGTCATCACCATTGCCGACAACGGGATCGGGCTGCCTGAAGACCGCGCACGGTTGTTTGAACCCTATGTCACGACTCGCGCCGCCGGAACCGGGTTGGGCCTGCCGATCGTGAAGAAGATCATCGAAGAGCACGGCGGCTCGCTGGAACTGGCCGATGCCGAGGACTTCGGCGATGGCCACCATGGCGCGATGGCCATCATCAGATTGCCGGTGCGGCGCAACGCCCGGCCGGACAAACAGACACACACGCAGGAAGCAGTAAAATGAGGAACCATCGAAATGGGTGATATACTGATCGTCGACGACGAACGTGATATCCGGGAACTGATTTCGGACATTCTGAAGGATGAGGGCTACACGACGCGCCTCGCCGCCAACTCGGAAGAATGCATGGCCCAGGTTGACGCCGATGCGCCGTCTCTCATGATTCTGGATATCTGGCTGAAAGACAGCAACATGGATGGCATCGATATCCTGAAAGCCGTCAAGCAGGACAGGCCGGAAATCCCGGTGGTCATCATTTCGGGGCATGGCAACATCGAGATCGCCGTCGCGGCGATCAAGCAGGGGGCCTATGATTTCATCGAAAAGCCGTTCAACATCGACCAGCTTCTGGTGGTCATCCGGCGCGCGATGGAAGCCGCCAAGCTGCGCAGGGAAAATGTCGAACTCAAGCGCAAGGACGTGACAAGCGCCGAGATGGTCGGTTCAAGTTCGGCGTTCAAGGCTTTGAAAAGCCAGCTTGAAAAGGTTACCAAATCAAACGGCCGAGTGATGCTCAGCGGGCCGCCGGGGTCGGGCAAGGAAGTGGCCGCGCGTCATATCCATCTGAATTCGGCCCGCGCCAATGCGCCGTTTGTCTGCGTCAACTCGGCGTCCATTGCCCCCGAGCGGATGGAAGAAGTGCTGTTTGGCCGCGAGTCCACGGGCCGCGGCGTCGAGCCGGGGCTGCTGGAGCAGGCCAACGGGGGCATCCTGTATCTGGATGAGGTGGCCGACATGCCGCCGGGCACGCAATCCAAGATCCTGCGTGTGCTGATCGACCAGCAGTTTCAGCGCGTCGGCGGGGCCGACAACGTGAATGTGGATATCCGGGTGATTTCCAGCACCACGCGCGACCTTGAGCAGGAAATCGAGGCCGGGCGGTTTCGCGAAGAATTGTATCATCGCCTCAACGTCGTGCCGATCGTGGTTCCGTCGCTCGAAGATCGCCGCGAGGACATTCCCGAACTGGCCGAGTATTTCATCGAGGTTCTGAACCGGGAGCAGGGCCTGCCGCTGCGCAAGCTTTCCGGTGAGGCCGTCGCGCTCTTGCAGACGATGCAGTGGCCCGGCAATGTCCGCCAGCTTCGCAATGTCATCGAGCGCGTTCTCATCCTTGGCGACAGCGAGGGCGAAATTACGGCGAGTGAGCTGCCGGGCACCGAGCTCAACCGCGACGAAGACGGGCGTGTGGTGTTGTCGGGCAATCTTGCGACCCTGCCGTTGCGCGAGGCGCGAGAATTGTTCGAACGCGAGTATCTGCTGACCCAGATCAACCGGTTTGGCGGCAATATCAGCCGCACGGCGACATTTGTCGGAATGGAACGCTCGGCCCTGCACCGCAAGCTCAAGTCCCTGGGGGTTGTGACCGCAAACAAGTCCGGCGCGCGGGTGGCCTTCGTGCCGGAAACTGCTGAATGACATGGATGATTGACCGCCAACGAGGCATCTGCCATTCAAAACGCCAGGCAGCGGCGTAAGGAGCCGGTTCGATGAAGATCATCATCTGTGGCGCCGGTCAGGTGGGCTGGCAGATTGCCCGGCACCTGGCCATCGAAAAGAACGATGTGACCGTGGTCGACAACAACGCAGAACTGGTGGCGCGGGCAACCGACACGCTGGATGTGCAGGGTGTCGCCGGGTTTGCCAGCTACCCGGACGTGCTGGACCGGGCCGGCGCGCGTGACGCTGACATGATCATCGCGGCCACCCATTCTGACGAGGTCAACATGGTCACCTGCCAGGTGGCCCATTCGGTCTTTTCGATCCCGCGCAAGGTCGCGCGGTTGCGCAGCCAGGCCTATCTGACGGCGATATATTCCGATCTTTACCGGCGCGACCACATGCCGATTGATGTGGTGATCAGCCCGGAACGCGAAGTCGCCGAAGCCGCGCTGCGCCGGCTGGCGGCGCCGGCGGCCTTTGATATCCAGGCCTTCCTTGGTGGCAAGGCGCAGCTGATCGGCATCGATCTGGACGAAGACTGCCCGGTCATCAACACGCCCCTGCGGCAGCTGACCGACCTGTTTTCGACCCTGCGTGCCATTGTCGTCGGGGTCCGTCGCGATGGCCGGCTTTTTGCGCCCGACCCGGACGACCAGTTGTTCGCGCATGACCAGATCTATCTGTTCTGCCATGCCGAAGACCTGAACCGCGCGCTGGAAATTTTCGGCAAGACCAACAAGAAACAGGAACGCGTTGTCATCATCGGCGGCGGCAACGTCGGCCTGGCGGTGGCCCGGGCCCTGGAAAACCGCACCGAACGTGTGCGCGCCAAGATCATCGAGAAATCCCGCAAAGTGGCCGAACGCGCCGCCGACACGCTGGAGCGCACGATCGTTCTGAATGGCGACGGGATGGACAATGGGCTGCTTGAAGAAGCCGGGATTGACCGAGCAGACGCTGTTCTTGCGGTCACTGACGACGACAAGACGAATATTCTGGCCTCGGTTCGCGCCAAGGCCGCCGGGGCAGACATGGCGATCTGCCTGATCAACGATCCGACCCTTTCATCGCTCATGAGCACGCTGAAAATCGACGCCTATATCAACCCGCGTGCGACGACCGTCAGCTCGATCCTGCGCCACATACGCCACGGGCGCGTGCGCGAAGTCTATTCGATCGGCGATGCCGAGGCCGAGGTCATCGAGGCGCAGGTTCTGTCCACATCGCCAATCGCAGGGCAGCAGATCCGCGATATCGACTTTCCGGAAGGGGTGCGCGTGGGGGTGATCCTGAAAGGCGAAGTCGTTGTCCGCCCGACCGGTTCGACCCGTATCGAAGAAGGCGATATCATCACGATTTTCTCGATGGCCGACGACGTGCCCGAAGTTGAGCGCTTGTTGCAGGTCTCGATCGATTTCTTCTGATGTTTGATCGCCTGCTCTCCCTGCCTCTGATCGTGATCCTGATGGGGTTTGCGGCGATCGCAATGTATGTTCCGGCCGCCCATGCCGCGGTGCTGCGCGACTTTGAGGTCATGCGGGCGTTTTTTCAGTCCGCCAATCTGTTGCTGGTGCTGACGGCGATGGTGGCCATTGCCACGGCAAACCGCCGGGTGCGGCAGCCGGGCCGGTCCTATCTTCTGGCCCTGCTGGCCGCCTATGGCGGTCTTCCGGTCTTTTTGGCGGTGCCGTTTTCGGTCTCGGTGCCCGATACCAGCTTCCTGAATGCCTATGTCGAGATGGTGTCGGATCTCACCACGACGGGGGCCACGTTTTTCGATGATCCGTCGCGCCTGCCGGCGTCGGTTCACTTGTGGCGTGCACTGGTCGGGTGGGGTGGTGGCCTGCTGGTGCTGGTGGCCGCGATTGCGATCCTTGCGCCGATGAACCTGGGCGGTTTCGAAGTCTTGTCGGGAACCGGCGGGCGGGTCGAAATCCGGTCAGCCGAAGATGGGTCGCGCCGCCTGCGTCGCGCCGTGGCGCGTCTGCTGCCGATCTATGCAGCCTTCACGCTGGTGCTTTGGGTCGGGCTTCTGATTGCCGGTGACCGGCCCCTGGTTGCGCTGACGCACGCCATGTCGGTGGTGTCGACCAGCGGCATTTCGGCCATCGGCGGGGTCGATCAGGCCGCATCGGGTATCGTCGGTGAGGTGCTGATATTCTTCATGTTTCTGCTTGCGGTCACACGTCAGTTTTTCAGCCCGGAGCAGGCCGGGCCATTGCCGAGCCGGATCGCAAGCGACCCCGAGTTTCGCATCGCGGTTTTTCTGGTGGCCTCGGTGCCGGTGCTGTTGTTCCTGCGCCACTGGATCGCCGCGCTCGAAGTCCAGGAGGCAGCCGGTCTCGGGCAGGCGCTGAAGGCGTTGTGGGGGGCCGTGTTCACGGTGTTGTCCTTTCTGACGACCACCGGGTTCCAGTCCGCCGACTGGGCCGATGCGCGCCAGTGGTCGGGGCTGGAAACGCCGGGGATCATCCTGATGGGGCTGGCCCTGATCGGCGGCGGCGTGGCGACAACGGCGGGCGGTGTGAAACTGTTGCGGGTCTATGCGCTGTTCAAACATGGTGCCCGCGAAATGGACCGGCTGGTGCATCCGTCGTCGGTTGGCGGGGCCGGCGTGGTTGCGCGCCGCCTGCGCCGGCAGGGCGCCCAGGTTGCCTGGGTCTTTTTCATGCTGTTTGCGCTGCTTCTGGCGCTGGTCGTCGTGCTGTTCACGCTCAACGGCGAGGACTTCGAAAGCGCCGTCGCGCTGGCCATTGCCGCCCTGTCAACCACCGGGCCGGTGCTGACCATCGCCGCCGAAACGCCGATATCGCTGCATTCGCTCAGCGCGTTTTCCAAGCTCATACTGGCCGGGGCGATGGTTCTGGGGCGTCTTGAACTTCTCGCGATCATCGCCTTGATGAACCCGGATTTCTGGCGCCGTTGACCGGGCGGCAAGTGCCCCGGACAATTCGTCACATTAGGGCTGGAATCTCGCTCCGCGCGCGGCCATACTTGTTGCTGCTGATCAACGGCCTGCCGAAGAGGGGCAGAACGCAACGAAACCGCGCAACAACAAAAGGCTTTGAAAAATGGCTGGGGACAGACAGAACTTGCAAGACGCGTTTCTTAACCATGTTCGCAAGACCAAGGTTCCGGTGACGATTTTTCTGATCAATGGTGTCAAACTGCAAGGTGTCATCACCTGGTTTGACAATTTCTGCGTCCTGCTGCGCCGCGACGGTCAATCACAGCTTGTCTACAAACATGCGATTTCGACCATCATGCCGTCGCAACCGATTTCGCTTTATGATGGTGAAGACCAGGCGTGAACGAAACCGCTGCCAAGGCTGTCCGGGCGTGGGTTCTGCACCCGGATATCCAGACAGCCAGAGACCGGCGAACCGCCGGTCCGGCCCTGGAAGAAGCGGTGGCGCTGGCCGGTGCGCTGGGTGATCTCGACATTGTCGGCTCGGACGTGGTGCGCCTGCCAAGGGCGCAGCCCGGCATGCTGTTCGGCAAGGGAAAACTGCGCGAGCTTGGCGAGCGCTTCGCCTCGGAGAAAATCGATCTGGTCCTGATCGACGGGCCGGTCACCCCGGTGCAGCAGCGCAACCTGGAAAAGGCCTGGAATGTAAAACTGCTCGATCGCACCGGGCTGATCCTTGAAATCTTTGCCGACCGCGCCCGCACCCGCGAAGGCGTGTTGCAGGTGGAACTGGCGGCGCTCAGCTATCAGCGCACCCGCCTGGTGCGGGCCTGGACCCACCTTGAACGCCAACGTGGCGGGCTTGGATTTGTCGGGGGGCCGGGCGAAACCCAGATCGAAGCCGACCGGCGCGCCATTGACGATGCGATCAACCGGATCCGCAAGCAACTGGCCAAGGTCTCCAAGACCCGCGCGCTGCATCGTGCGGCGCGCGCGCGGGTGCCTTTCCCGGTGGTGGCGCTGGTGGGCTACACCAACTCGGGGAAATCCACGCTGTTCAACCGGCTGACCGGTGCCGGGGTTCTGGCCGAAGACATGCTGTTTGCCACGCTCGACCCGACCATGCGCGCGATCGAGCTGCCGACCGGCGCCAAGGTCATCCTGTCGGACACGGTCGGGTTCATTTCCGATCTGCCAACCCAGCTTGTCGCCGCCTTCCGGGCCACGCTGGAAGAGGTTCTGAGCGCCGACCTGATCATCCATGTCCGCGACATTTCACACCCGGACAGTGCAAGCCAGGCCGCCGATGTCGAGGCCATTCTGGAAGAACTGGGCGTCGATCCGAGCGCGCGCCGGCTGGAGGTCTGGAACAAGATCGACCGGCTGGACCAGGAGCAGCGCGAGGCCACGCTGACCCTGGCCGGGCGCGATGAGGGCGTCATCGCGATCTCGGCGCTGACCGGGGCCGGCGTTGACACGCTGACAGCCAGAATCGGCGACCTGCTGGAGGATGCGCGCCATGAGCTGGAGCTGTTCCTGGATTTTTCGCAGGGCAGGCAACGGGCCTGGTTGTTCGAACAGGGTGTCGTGGAACACGAGACGCAGGAAGAAAACGGCTACCGCCTGCGGGTGCGCTGGAGCGCGCGTCAGCAAAAGCAGTTTCGCGAAATCTGACCGGGCGGACCGGGCGGGGCGGGGGAAGCGAACCCGGTCTCTGGCCGCTCAGTTGGCAGGCAACAGCCGCGTGGTCCCTACCGAGGCCGCCCGCGCCAGGTCGGGGTCGAGCGACATGGGCAGGTATTCGCCGCGCTGCCACCGTTCGCTCAGGTCATCGTAGAACCGCGACAGAGGGTGGCCGGATTGCCCGGTCGAGATGATGAACAGCGACGCATCGACATCGGCAAAGTCATAGACCCCGCGGTAGCCCGCCCCATGCACGTTCTGAAAGGGTGCGGGCTCGCGCCCGCTGGTCAGGCCGCGCATCAGCGTGTTGTCGCCGCCCGAGCTGGACTGGCGGATATTCACCAGGTAGCGCAGCAGCGGCACCTGGCCCAGCACCGAATGATCCTGGGTCGCCGTGTGGGCATCACCCCAGCGCAGGGCTTCCAGTTCGCCGCCAAAGGTCTCGCCGATCCACAACAGCGCATCGTCCAGGGCCTGGCGGGCGGTGTCGGTGCAGGTTTCCTGCACCGATGACTGGATCACGTCGCACCAGACCGATGCGCCCTCGATGTCGCGGTAGACCCGTTCGATGAACAGCGGCTCGACATGGGTGAACTCACGCGCCAGCGGACCAAGCTCATCGCGGATCAGCCGGTCCTGCAGCGCGCGCAGCCAGGCGGCATAGATCAGCGGTTCGGGCATGTGCTCGTTCATCTCGCCGTTCCATTGCGCCAGCAGGGCCAGGGCGCGTTGGCGCAGCCGCTCGGGCGTGCCATCGGGCGCGGCCTCGCCGGTGAACCAGAGATCGGCCGCAATCAGTGGCAGCAACGAGCGCGCGGTGAAGCTGACGGTATCCAGCTGGGTTTCGACAAAGCTGTCGCGGGTATGCACTTCGCGGTTCTGCATCAGCCTGCGCCAGCGCTGGATGCGTTGCGTGTCGCCCCAGAAATAGGACACATGCAGCGGAAAGGGGCGATCGACCATCTTGTTGTTGGTGTTGCCCACGATGCCGCCGATCGGGTCGATGAATTCCGGGTTGGCCGCGTAGTTGAAGGTGCCCTGCCAGTGGTTTGTCGCAATCCAGCCCGGAGCCGGCATCCGGCCCTGGTTTTGCTGGCGGTCATTGCGCCGCGGCATGCGCCCGATGGTTTTCATCGCGATGGTGGTCTTGTCGGCCAGCATGAGGTTCTGTGCCGGCACCACATGATCCGCACCCAGGTCAATCGCCTGCCGGACGGTCTTGGCGCCCATCAGCCCGATCATGAAATTGAGCGAGGTATCGGCCGGATCCAGCCCGGTCCAGGCCAGAGACACCACATGGCCGGGTGGTGTGATCGCCGCAAGGTTTGCCTGATCGGACGGCAGGATCGGCCCGTTTTCCGACCATTGCAGCGTGATGGTGCGCGGCCGTTTGCCCTTGATCTTGATGATCGATGGCCGGGATTTCAGCGGCGTGAAGCCCTCGGGGGTCACCACCTCGTTCGGGTTGTCGGGGTTCAGCCGTTCGATGAACAGGTCCTGGTCGTCCAGATAGGCCGAGGTCAGCCCCCAGCCAAGGTCGTCCGATCGCCCGATCAACACCGCCGGGATACCCGGAACGGTGGCGCCGATCACGCCCCCGCTGGCCAGTTCCAGGCGCGCAAGATACCACAGCGACGGTGCGCTGAAGGTGAAATGCGGATCGTTGGCCAACAGGGTCGAGCCGGAAGCAGACCGGGAAGGCGCCGCGGCCCAGGCGTTCGAAGCCCCTGAAAAGGCACGCCGGCCAAGCGGCGAAAACGGGGCGGGCGGCTGGGGCGCCAATTGTGCATGGCGCGGCAGGGTCGGGAAAAGGCTGGCGTATTCGGGCAGCTCGGCAATGCCGCTGCCGGGCACTTCGGGGATGATGTCGCGCACCCGCGCATCCGGCAACAGCAGCGTTGTGCGGGCCAGCAAGACCTCATTGGCGATCTGGCCGGACATTTCCAGGGCCATCAGTTTGACCAGCGCCACGCTGTCGGCAGGCTGCCAGGGCGCGATCACGTTGGAAAACAGGAAGAACTCGGGCGCGCCACGGCCAAGCGCCTCCTTGTTCACGGTGGCCAGCCACGCGTTGACACCGGCCGAATAGGCTTCCAGCGCCCGAACCGTCTCGGGGTTCAGGGCTGCAACAGATGACCTGGCCGCCCCGTAAAGGTCGAGCCGGCGCATCAGCTCATCTGTGGCAAAGCCGCGCTCGCCGAACATTTCCGACAGGCGGCCCTGGGCCTTGCGCCGTTGCAGCATCATTTGCCAGAGCCTGTCCTGGGCATGGGCGAAGCCAAGGCCGAAAAAGACGTCCGGGTCGGTTTCGCCGAAAACATGCGGCACATTGGCGTTGTCGCGCACGATGTCCACCGGGCCGGCCAGACCGGCCAGCCTGTAGGATGCGTCATAGTCCGGAAGCGAACGCGACGCGAGCCAGAAGGCCACGACCAGCCCCACCAGCACAATTGCCGCGAGGCCCGTGAAAATTCGTAAAAGCCAGCGAAAAACCTTTGCCATGCCTGCCTGCTGTTGACCGTGGCCATCGGGCCATTACACAGGTGCTATAGGACATGGCGCAGGTGGAGTGAAGGCATGGCGAAAGTGAGTTTTCTCGGACTTGGGGTGATGGGCTACCCGATGGCGGG
>JALSJL010000448.1 GCA_026989405.1 Marinosulfonomonas sp.
GTGGTGCGAGACCACATCGCGTTCGAAATCGGTTTCTTCGGCGCGCGCCAGATAGCAGCAGGCCACCAGCGTGTCGGCCGCCGCCGCCAGCCGGTCAAGCCCGGCACAGGCCACCGTATCGCCACTGATCGCCAGCGCCCGCCCGCCCGCTTCCAGCCGGTAGCCGAGGCAGGGAAATTCGTCGAAGGCGATCCCCAGCCCATAGCCGTGGCTGACCCGCGCGCAGCCCACCCGCAGCGGGCCATCGGCGTAAACCGGGCCTTCGTCCACATCGCGCACCGCGAAAAGCGCGCGGATCGGGAACAGGGCGTCGCCGGTGATCTCGGCCTCGCGTTCGCGAAAACGGATGTCGGCGCGATAGACCTGGCCAAACAGCGCCTCGATGATCGCCGCGGTGCCGGTCGGGCCGTAGACCGGCAGCGGGTGGCTGCGGCCCGCATTCCAGATCGACAGGAGCAGATCACCCAGATTGCCGATATGGTCAAAATGATGATGGGTCAGAAATACTGCGTCCAGATCCTTGGGCGCCACGCCCGCGCGCAGCAGGGCGCGGGTGACGCCGCGCCCGGCATCGAACAACAGGTTGCGGCCGCCGACCCGCACAAGCAGGGCCGAGGCTCCGCGCTCGGGGTCGGGCTTGGGCCCACCGGTGCCCAGCAGGATCAGCCGGTCGGCGGCGGGCTGGGTCTTGTCAGAGATCAAGGGCGGCTCCTGTAGAAAAATCCCGCCTGCTGCGGGTCAGCCATACATGCAGGTGCCCGAATGGCGCACCAGCCACAAACGTATCAGCAAAAGGCAAGTTGACAACGAGACGACGCCAAATCCCTGGCGACCGCCTGCTTTCGGACTGGTCGCATGGGCCGTGCGGGCCGATCCAGCGGCCCATGACGCGGCGCAGGCCATGACCCGTTCGATGATTTGCCACTCAGACGGCAAAAACGCCCCGGCCCAGTTTCGCAGGCCGGGGCCAGGCGCCGCCTACATATGCATGTCAAACACCAGCCGGAACGCCACCGGCACGGCACGGGTGATCGAGGGCAGTTCGGCCAGCTCTTGCAGCTTGTCCACCCCGGCATCGACCCCCAGTTCCTCGGTATCCAGCCAGAAGAAGCCGTCGGTGACCACCATGGCTTGCGTATCGCTCAGGCGGACAGCGACGACGGGCGTATCGACGGCGACATCCTTGCCGAGGAAGCTCAGCGTTGCGGTTACGTCCAGCGGCATCTGCGCGCCGACCGCCAGGCCTTCCAGCGCCTTCATGTCCACCTGGCCGGAAACCGTCGCCGTGGGCATGTTGTCGAACACGAATTTCACCATTCGTTCGTTGCGAATGTCGATGCCGGTATCGACGCTGGACAGGTCGAGGGTGATCTCCACATTGCCTTCAGGGGAAACCATGCCCGAGGCAAACCTGATATGGTGCGTCTCGCCGATGGTTTCCTTTTTTACCGAGCCGAAGGCCAGATCGGACAATCCGGCATTCAATGTCCATTCACCGGCGGCTGCGATCTGCGCCGAAAGGCTCATCGCCAGGCAGAGGGTTGCGGTCTTGAAAATGTTCATCTTGTTTCCCTGTCTTGCTGTTCTACTCTGATCTGTGGTTCGATGGCGCAACTGGCCACCTGATATCTACAACACCCCGGGGAGCGGGATTATTCATTCGCGACGCAAAGAAATCGAGGCCCAGCTCCAGGTCCTCTGGCCACGGCTCTGGCGTTTTGCGCTCGGGCTGTGCCGCAATCGGGCCGATGCCGAGGATCTGGCCCAGGCAACCTGTCTGCGGGTGCTGGAAAACGCCGCGAAATATCGCGACGGAACCCATTTCGACCGCTGGGTCTTCACCATCTGCCGCAACCTCTGGCACAACGAGTGCCGGGCGCGCCGCCTTCGCCAGGGCAATGGCTGCAATTGCGTTTACGATCTCGACCTGCCGTCCGGCTCTGCCGACGCCGAGGCGAATATTTTCCACGCCGAGGTGTTAAGCAAGGTGATGACCCTGCCCGATGCCCAGCGCGAAACCCTGCTCTTGGTCTATGTCGAGGGTTTCTCCTACAAGGAGGCCGCCGGGATGCTGGATATTCCGGTTGGCACCGTGATGAGCCGCCTGGCTGCGGCGCGAAAGAAACTGGCCTGTCTGAACAAGGATGACCCGGCATGTTGAGCGACGAACACCTGACCGCCTGGCTGGATGGCGAATTGCCGCAGCACGAAGCGGATCTGCTGGAACGTCGGCTGGCCGGCGATCCCGAGCTTGCGGCGCGCATCGAGGCCCTGCACCTTGAGCGGTCGGGCCTTGTTGCCGCATTCGCGGCGCTGGAACCGAGCGCGCCGCCTTTTCCGCAGATGGAATCACCCCCGACATGGCGTGCCCGGCTGGTTCGCCCCATTGCCGTTGCCGCCCTGGTCGGGCTGGCGATCGGCGCCGGTTATTGGCTGGGAAGCCGGCCCCGGATTGACGATTGGCGCATGGAGGTCGCCCATTATCAGTTCCTCTATGTGCCCGATACCCTGACCGACCTGCGGCCGGACCCGGCCCGTATCAAGCGTGAGTTTTCAGTGGCTTCGGAGCGCCTCGGTCGCCCGCTCGATCCCGATGCCCTGTCGCGGGTCGACGGGCTGACGCTGCGCCGCGCCCAGGTGCTGGGCTTTCAGGGGGAACCGCTGATCCAGATCGCCTATACCGCGCCGGACGGCACGCCCATCGCCTTTTGCATCATGCGCAATACCGCCGGCCGCCAGAGCGCACCGAAAAACGCGCGCCTGCTGGGGCTGGCAAGCGAAAGCTGGCAGGACGCCGAGCATGCCTATCTGGTGATCGGTGGCGATGATCCCGGCCGCATCGCCGGAATTGCCCGGCAGATCCGCCGGCAGGCAGGCTCCTGACCCGGCCGGGGCAGGCCCGGCGCCAGGAATCACCTCAATTAATTTTATTTTCCGAAATATACTGTTGAAAACCGGGATGGCACACGGATAGATTGCAACTTATTCATGCGTCGTCTGGCGGCGGTTCACCAGAGGTAACTTCACGAGTGCACTATGTCTGAAATACCAATCAAAGACCTGACCCCGGGCAGCGACGCGTTCTATGACCGTGCCTACCTGCGCCATCGGGGGCTGATTTCCGAGCCCGAGCAGCAAAAGCTGAAGGCCACCCGCGTGGCGATTGCGGGCCTTGGCGGCATGGGTGGAACCTATGCTGCGGCCTTGGCGCGCAGTGGTATCGGGCGTTATACCATGGCCGATTTCGACCATTTTGAGCCCCACAACATCAACCGGCAATACGGGGCCATGGCCAGCACCATGGGCAAGGAAAAGGTCGCGGTGATGGCCGATATCGTCGCCGACATCAACCCGGCGGCAGATATCAAGGTGATACCCGGGGCGATCGCCCCCGACAATATCGACGACTTTCTGCAGGATGTGGATGTCGTGGTGGATGCGCTGGACGTGTTCTCGCAAACCACCCGCCGGCTTGTGTTTTCGGCAGCACGCGAAAGGGGCATCCCGGTGTTCTCCGCAGCACCGATCGGCTTTGGCGCAATCACCTTTCATTTCCACCCCGAGGGCATGTCCTATGACGCGTTTTCCGGCCTGCATGACGGCATGACCGAAAAACAGATGGCACTGCATTTCATCTGTGCCATCGGCGCGCAGGGGCCACACCTGAAATATATGGACACCAAGGGCATTGGCGCAACAGACGGCGCGGCCCCCTCGCTGGGCATTGCCTGTGGGCTGGGGGCCTCGATCGTGGCGACCGATATCATCGCCTATTTGCTGGGTTGGCGTGAGCCGAAATGGGTGCCGCATTTTGCCCAGTTCGACCCGTTTGACCGTAGCTTCAAGCAGCGCCACCGCAGGGGCGGCGCGAAAAATCCGATACAGCGGCTGCGCATGAGAATTGTGCGGCGACTGATCCCCGCCCTGAATGATCAAGGATAACAGTTGGGCCTGTTAACCGAGATTTTTCTGTCGCGGATAAAACTGCCGCGCGACATCCACCGCTATGCCTTTCGCAAATACCCCGATCGCGTGGCGTTGCGGTTTCCTCACCGCACCGTCACCTTTGCCGCGCTGCAAGAGCGCAGTTACCGCCTGGTGCAGGCGCTTGAGGCGGCGGGGCTGAAAACCGGCGACAGCCTGTTTGCCTGGGTTGAAACAGGGCCGGAATTTTTCGAGATCCGCACCGCCGCGCTGGAAATCGGGCTGGTGTTGAGCGTGTTTCACCGCCAGCACGGCCCCGAATTCGTGGCCTATGCCGCCAGCAAGGCCCATCCCAGGCTGATGATCTGTGACCCGCATCATGCCGGTGCGGTGCCCGACCTGCCCACATGGATCACCGGCGGCAGTTATGAAGACCGGATCGCCGGCCACGAACCGGCGCCGTCGAACGCGCGGTTTGCGCCGGATTTGCCCATGGGGCTTGGCTTTACCTCGGGCACCACGGGTGCGCCCAAGGGGTTGCTGTCCAGCCACGGCGCGGCGGTCGCCAGCCTCAAGCTGATCATCCGCAATCTCAAGATCAAACCCGACCGCAAGACCGTCAATATCTCGCTGCCCGCGATTCCGCTGGTCGGGGCCGGCTCTGGCCTGATCCTCCCCAGCCTGCTGAGCGGCGGCGAACTGGTGGTCGCCGAGGTGCCCGACGCCCCCACGCTGGTCGCCCTGATCAAGGCCCATGAAATCACCCGCATTTTCATCACCCCGAGCCAGCTGATCGACCTGCTGGACCTGCCCGAGAGTGCCGATGCGGATCTGGCCAGCCTCGGGCACATCGTCTATGGCACTTCGAACATGCCGCTGCCCAAGCTGGAAGAGGCGATCCGCCGCTTTGGCCCGATCCTTCAGCAAGGCTATGGTCAGGCCGAAGTCCTGCCCCCGGTTTCCCTGCTCACCCCCGAAGACCACATGCAAGACGGCGCCCCCGCCCCACGCGCGATCCTGCGCTCTTGCGGGCGCGTGGTGAAGGGGGTTTCGGTGCGCATTGTCGATGAGAGCGGTGCGCAACTGCCCCCGGGCGAAATCGGTCATATCCATGTGCGCACCCCGTGCCGCCTGACATCCTATCTCGACCCCGCGCAAAACGAGGGGGTGATCCTTGATGACGGCTATTTCAAGACCGGCGATATGGGCTTTGTCGATGCAGCGGGCTTTTTGACCGTGATCGACCGCGAGGCCGATGTGATCACCACGCCCGAGGGCCGGGTTTTTCCGCGCCTGATCGAGGACATGGCCCATGAGCACCCCGCCGTCAAGGAATGCTGCCTCGTGGCGGTGGCGGGCGAGCCCAAAATGGTTGTGTCGCTGCGGGCGGGGCAGACAAACCACGCGGATTTGCCTGCCGAAATTCGCGCCGCGATGGAAAAAGAAGCCGAACCGTGGCAATTACCAAAAGACATCACCGTGCTTTCCGAAATCCCCCGCAGTTTTCTCGGTAAAGTCCTTCGCAAAAACGTCAGGGAGAAGATGAGCCATGCCAAAACAAGCTGAGCCGGAAAAGGTGCGCCTGTCGCAAAAGGTCGGATACGGGCTGGGGGCCATTGCCTATGCCCTGCCCTACCAGATCATGGCCAGCTTCTTTTTGTTTTTCGTGACCAGCATCCTGCATGTGCAGCCGACGGTCGCGGGGATTATCGTGGCCCTGTCGGTTTTCTGGGATGCCATCACCGACCCCTGGATCGGCAGCATGTCGGACCGCACGGTCTCCAGACGCTTCGGACGCAGGCACCAGTATTTGCTGCTGGGCGGTGTGGGCACGGCGCTTGGCAGCCTGTGGCTCTGGAGCATTTCGCCCGAAACCGGCAACGCAATGAAAGTGGCATTGCTGCTGGGCGCGGTGCTTTTCACGAAAACCATGAACACCTTTTACGGCGCGCCCTACTATGCGCTTGGAGGCTCTATCAGCCGCGATTACAACACCCGCGCCTCGCTGCAAGGCTGGCGCGCGGCCTTTCATGTGATCGGGATGATTTTGGCGCTGGTGGGCACGCAGATCCTGTTTTTCCGCTCCACGCCGGAGTTTCCGCGCGGTCAGCTTAACCCCGCCGCCTATCCCAAGATCGGCATTGCGGTGGCGCTGGTGACGGTGGTGATCGCAGTGCTCGCCTATTTCATGATCCCGAAAGACCACGGGGACAGCGCCGCGAAAGACACGCTAGGCGTTTGGGAACAGGTGAAAACCGCGCTCTCCAACAAGAGCTTTTTTGCCATTGTGCTGGTGATTTTCATCATTGAGGTCTCGTTTCAGGTCACCGTCAGCATCGGCACCCATGTCAACACCTTCACCTATCTGCTGACTGGCCCGCAAATGGGCATTCTGGGTCTGTCGCTGTTGGGGATGTCGGTGCTGTCGCAGCCGTTGTGGG